>JAPUJS010000165.1 GCA_027296045.1 bacterium
TCCGGTGTGTCGTCACTATCTGAGTGTTCTTGTGATGCCACATCTCGTAAGAGTTGAAGAAAATCTGCGGGTTCTATGATAGTCACACTCCGGAAGGTGGGCGGAAAGTGGGCGATATTGCGGGTAACCAGGTAATCGGCACGTCCATCGACTGCAGCGGCCAGGATATGGTTGTCTTCGGCGTCGCGGCTCCCCTCTGCTTCGGTAATGACCGTGCGTTCAGTAACGATATCCGCCATTTTGGTGACCTCGGTAAGGAATCCTTGAATGGCGCTCTCGGTGAGGTGTGTATACTTGGACTGGATGTGGTTGTAGTGCAACACACGCTCTAACTTCCACAACATAAAATCAGACAGAAGGAGTATATAGCTTTCTTCTGCCTGATCGAGAATGTCCCGTCCCTGCTGTCCGGGCTTTGAGGTGATGGCTGCGCTGACAAGGATATTGATATCGAGGACGACTCGCATACGCGTTAGTCGTCCACCTTGGGGTGTGCATCACCTGGATACTGGCCCTTGGTGGCCTGAATGGCTTCCTCAATATCTGCGTTGACCTCCTCTTCGGAGTACGGATATGAAGGAAACGAGTCGAGCAGTGTGCGCAATTTACGTGCGCCCTCCTGACGCCGTGCTTTTGCAGACACAATCGAAACCACCGGCTGCTGGTGTTCATCCTCATACACCAGGTAGTCGCCGTCTTTCTCCAGTTCTGCCACCAGCTCCTTGACCGCCGGCGGCGCTTCGCTGAAGGGTCGTCGCCTGACCATTTTCGATACCCCTTTTCTTGAAGATCGAACGTTGCTGAATATAGAAATGGTACGTTAATCACAGAAAATATAACATAGATGGGGAATAATTTCAAATCTCCACAGATCCGGGGGTGCAGAAGGAGACGAAGTCGACTATCGTGGGCTCAGACTTTCACCACATCCTTCATCACCGTCACCGCCTCCAGCCGCTCGGGCACCGGCTCAAACCCAACGCCCGGCGTCTCGTCCAGCACCACACAGCAGTTCTCATCCTGCTCAATCCACCGATCTGTGATATCTTCGGTATAAAACTTACTGGAAGGAAACACATCGGCCGGATAGGTAAACCCCGGCAAGGCCCCCAGCGCAGCACAAATACCTGCCCCCACGCCGCTCTCCAGCATCCCCCCTACCCAGGCCTCCATCCCTTCGTTTCGCGCACGATCGTGAATCTGAATTGCATGGTGAAGCCCGCCCACACGTCCGGGTTTCACATTGATCACCTTGCAAGCGCCCACCTTCAAAGCCAGCTCAAAATCCCGCGGCCTTTTCACAGACTCATCCAGACACACCGGCGTCTCGATCTGTTTTTGTAATTCGGCGTGTTCGATCAAATCCAGATGATCCAGAGGTTGCTCGATCATAGCCAGATGGAACCGGTCAAATCCCTTCAATGTCTCCAAATCTGCGTGCAAATCATACCCCGAATTACAATCCACATGAATCACAGGATCAGGAAACGCCCCCCGCACGGCCTCCAGCATATGGATATCCCACCCGTGGCGCACCTTTAACTTAATCCGCGGAAACCCATCGTCCACCGCCCCTTGAATCAACTCCAAAAGCTCATCAATCGTATCCTGCACGCCAAAATCCGCCCCACATTGCACAACAGGATCCGCCGCGCCTAAAACCCGCCACAAGGGTTCTCCCAAGAGCCGGCTGTGCAGCGCCCACCAGGCCGTCTCCACCGCCGCTTTAGCAAACGGATTGCCTTTAAAAACCGCCAGCCGTTCCATCACCTCCTCGGCCGTATCCAGCGTCTCTCCCACCACACCTGGCAAAAAGAACTCTCGGGCCATTTCGTAAACCGAACGGGCGGACTCCGGAGAATAGGTCGGTGCATAAAACGGCGTCGCCTCTCCCCAGGCCATCTCTCCATCGCCTTCCAGCTTTATCATCACCGAATGAACCGTCGCGTCTTCCCCATAGGCCGTGCGCCAGGGGCTGATCAGTGGTAATTCCACGTAGCGAATTTCTGCGGCATCGATTTTCAAATTGCACCCCTCCAATTATGTGTCAAAAATTCGGAAACCGATAGGCTCGGTTTCCGGATCGCTTTTAAGTGTTCAAATAGCTTTCAAGTGCTTCTACAACAAGCTTATTCAGATGGATTCCTTTATCTTTTGCAACCAGAGCCGCTCGACGGTGCAAATCGCTTCCCGTACGAACATTAAAACTTCCCTTAAAGGGTCTTTCGGGCTCTCTTTCTTCTGCCTCGCACAATTCCAAATAGTCGTCAACCGCCTCCTCAAAAGCCTGCCACAGAGAATCTACATCGGTCCCTTCATAACTGATCAGACTTCTGATATATTCGACTTTGCCAAAAAATACCCAATCTTCATCGCTGTAATGCACCGATCCCGTATAATTCTTATAAACCATCATATCTTTCATAACAGTCCTTCCTTTTCCAGAATATCCCTTACCTGGTCTACCTGATACATTTTGAGCGTATTTCCCGGATGTGGTTGATGCAAAATAATGGTCGGATACAAGGGATGCACAAACCGACGCCTTGAGCCACCTGTTCTTCCCGGTTTGGCCTGTCGATAACCAAACCCGCTGAGCAAACGGACCAGTTCTTTCCAGGTAAAATCTCGTGGACGTTGTTGAAATTTGTCGATTAATTTTTGATTCATCTAGTCAATTCCATCATCCGTTTGTCTTGTCCCATGAATATCTCAACAAACGCCTTCAAAAGCAACTGAAATTAGTTGCATATTGCACAATCAGCCTGACTGTCAACAAATTGAACCCAAATTCCATTTCGATCATTCAAATATGCATTTTTATTTGTTTTTTCTGAATTTACAGCCCAGGTCTTTCCCATAAGCCTGGGTATCTTACGTCTTTATTGACTTCATCTCACCAAGACGGTATATTCCTAAGTCTACATACTTGACTTTGTTAGAGTTGGCTCCATTTTGACCCCGAAAATTCAATGAGCAATCAGCACATCCGTAATTTCTGCATTATCGCCCACATCGACCACGGCAAATCCACCCTGGCAGACCGGCTTCTGGAGCAAACGGGAACGCTTTCCAACAAGGAAATGCAGGACCAGGTCCTGGACAATATGGACCTGGAACGGGAACGCGGGATCACCATCAAATCCCACGCCATCCGGATGGATTATAAGGCACCCGACGGGCAAATCTACATCCTCAACCTCATCGACACCCCGGGCCACGTCGACTTTTCATACGAAGTATCCCGCAGCCTGACCGCCTGCGAAGGTGCCCTCCTTCTGGTGGATGCTGCCCAGGGCGTGGAGGCACAAACCGTCAGCAACGTCCTCCTGGCCATGGAACACGACCTGACCATCGTCCCGGTCATCAACAAAATCGACCTGCCCAGTGCCGAAATCGACCGCGTGGCGGGCCAGATACAAGACCTGATCGGCACCGAGGAGTCCAAAATCCTCAAAATCAGTGCCAAGCAAGGCATCGGTATCAACGACCTGTTCTCTGCCATCATCCACCACATCCCACCGCCCAAAGGCGACAGCGAAGCCCCGCTTCAGGCACTCATCTTCGATTCCGTATTCGATCAGTATCGGGGCATCATTGCCTACATCCGAATTTTCGAAGGCACGCTCAATACCCGGATGCCCATCCGACTGTTCTCCACCGATCAGAACTACGCCGCCGAAGAAATCGGCATCTTAAAACTCAAACGCGTTCCGAAAAAGACCCTCAAGGCAGGCGAAGTCGGATATCTCATCGGCGGTATAAAAGAACTCGGGGATGCCAGGGTCGGCGACACCGTCACCGGCCTGGAAAACCCGGCCGATGCCCCATTACCCGGTTACAAAGACGTCAAACCGATGGTCTTTGCAGGCCTCTATCCCATCGACCCCGACGACTACACAAACCTGCGTTCGGCCCTCGACAAACTTTCCCTGAACGACGCCTCCTTAAGCTACCAGCCCGAAACCTCCACGGCGCTGGGATTCGGATTCCGGTGCGGTTTTCTGGGCTTGTTGCATATGGAAATCATCCAGGAACGCCTGGACCGGGAATTCGACATGGAAATCATCGCCACCGTACCCAGTGTCGAATACGAACTCCTGCTCACCAATGGCGAAGTCGTCTCCATCCAGAACCCGGCCGACATGCCTTCGCCCGGAAACATCGTAGAAATTTCCGAATCCGTCCTCGATGCCCAGATTCTGGTTCCCTCCGAGTATGTGGGCAATATTATGCGGCTTTGCCAGGAACGCAGAGGCAACTACATCACCACCGAATATATCGATCCCACACGGGCGTTGCTGCGCTACGAACTGCCCCTTTCCGAAATCGTGCTCGACTTCTATGACCGCCTCAAATCCGTCTCCAGGGGATACGCCTCTTTCGACTACGAATACAAAGGCCACTACCCTGCCACCCTGGTCAAACTGGACCTGCTCATCAACGGCGATCCCGTCGATGCCCTTTCCGCCATTGTGCATCGAGATAAGGCCTATGACTGGGGTCGGGCGCTGTGCGAGAAACTCAAAGAGCTCATCCCTCGCCAAATGTTCGAAGTTGCCATCCAGGCCGCCATCGGCCGCAAAGTCATCGCCCGGGAAACCGTCCGTCCCTTCCGCAAAAACGTAACCGCCAAATGTTACGGCGGCGACATCACCCGAAAACGGAAACTGCTCGAACGCCAGAAAGAGGGCAAAAAACGAATGAAACAGGTCGGCTCTGTCGAAATCCCCCAGGAAGCCTTCCTGGCCGTGCTGAGCATGGAAACATAAGCAAGTTTCGGGTTCCGGATTCCGGGTTCCCAAAAGAAAAAACTCGGAACCCGGAATCCGACACTCGGAACCCCCATGTCCACACCATCTAAAAAACCCCGCCCCGACCGCCAACCCGCTCCGTCCCGGCAAAAGCCCTCCAAAGGGGAATCTGTCACCGTCGAATATATCAAAGCCATCCTGTTTGCTGTTGGCCTGGCCCTCGTTATCCGTACCTTTGTGGTCCAGGCCTTTCGCATCCCGTCCGGCTCGATGGAAGACACCTTATTGGTCGGCGATTTCCTTCTGGCCAACAAATTCGTCTATGGCGCAAAAATTCCATTTGCAGAGATTCGTTTGCCCGCCCTGAGTAAACCGAAATCCGGCGATATTGTGATTTTTCAGTATCCCCTGGATCCGGATCGGGACTTTATCAAACGGGTGGTCGCAACGGCCGGAGATACCGTTGAGATTCGAGACAAAATTCTGTATGTGAATAGTCAACGTGCCATTGATCCGCCGCGATCCAAATACCTGGATCCCCGCATCTTATCCCCCCATACGTCCAGCGGCCATCGCGATCACTTTGGCCCCGAAAAAGTGCCCGAAGGCCACTATTTTGTCATGGGCGACAATCGGGACAACAGCGAGGATAGCCGCTACTGGGGATTCCTGGATCACAAATGGATTCGGGCCCAGGCGTTCATTTTATACTGGTCCTGGACGCCGGATGTCGATGCGCCGATCTATCAAAACCTATCTTCGATTCCCAAAATCTTTTTCTACAACCTGTTTCACATTCCCGACCGCACCCGATGGAGGCGCATCGGAATGTTGATTGAGTAAACCATGACGGGCCTCTACATCCACATCCCCTTTTGCCAGACCCGCTGCCCCTACTGCGACTTCGCATTTGTGGTCAACAAAACCCACCTGGCCGACCGGTATACCAAAGCGGTCATCCGGGAATTTGAAACCCGGATCAAAGACCTGGAACCTGCGCCTGAATGGTGCAGCCTTTATTTTGGAGGCGGCACCCCCACCGCCATCCCGATCCAGAACCTGAAACAGATTTTGGAAACCGTTCAAACAAAAACGGCTCTATCCCCTCAGGTCGAAATAACCGCCGAAGCCAATCCAGGAAATCAAGACCGCTTTTCGGACCTGAAAGCCATCGGCATCAACCGACTCAGTCTGGGTGTGCAAGCCCTCGACAACCGGGCCTTAAAAGCCCTTGGTCGCAACCACACTGCCGAAGAGGCCCTATCGGCCTTCCATGATGCCCGTCGGGCGGGATTTGAAAACATCGGCATGGACCTGATATTTGGTGCGCCCGGACAGACCGTTTCCGAATGGCGATCCACCCTCCAACAGGCGATACAGCTCAACCCCGAGCATCTGTCTGTTTACGGCCTCACCGTTGAGCCCGAAACCCCCTATGCCCGTCAATACGAAAACGGCAACCTGAGCTTGCCACCCGAATCCGCCCAGGCCGAAATGTATGGCCAGGCCATAGACCTTCTATCTGGAGCAGGCTATGTCCACTACGAGATCTCCAATTTCGCCCGACCAGGATTTGCCTCGCAACATAACCTGGGCTACTGGGAAGAACGCCCGTATGTAGGCATCGGGCTTTCTGCCCACAGCTTCACAGCCGGAAGACGTTCCTGGAACATCCGCGGCCTGATGGCGTATATAAGAGAAGTGGAAGCCACCGGCACCGCACAGGAAGGCGAAGAAATGCTCAAACCTGCCGATCGGGATCTGGAGCGGATTATGCTGGGGCTCCGAAAACGGACGGGCGTCTCGGAAACGCTTGTCAGTATCCCGCGACTTCGTCCCCAACTCGACCGCCTGCTCTCAGACCGCCTTCTGGAAAAAGACAACGGCCATTTGCGTCTCACCCGAAAAGGTCTGCTCCTGGCCGATCTGGTGTGTGCCCAACTGGTGAAGGAACTGTAGATGGACATCCGGTTGCGCCTGCCCGGCTCCACATCCAACCTGGGACCCGGCTTTGACGCCCTGGGCCTGGCGCTCACAATTTACAATCGCATTATCCTTTGCACCCGTTCGGATACGGATGTAAACATCCTTGTTCGAGGCGAAGGATCCGATGTCCTTCCATCTGACCAAACCAACCTGTTTTATCAGGCAGCCCAAGCAACGGCAAAAAAAGCGGGCAAATCCCTGCCGGGTATGGATGTTGAAATGGTCAACGACATTCCTCTTGCACGTGGACTGGGCAGCAGTTCTACCGCTATCGTTGGTGGGGTGACCGCCGCCAACATGCTGATCGATAACCCGTTTTCCAAATCGGATGTACTGGACATTGCAAACGAATTGGAAGGCCACCCCGACAATGTTTCTCCCTGTTTGCAGGGTGGACTCACGATTTCTACGGTAGAAAACGGCAGCGTCCAGTGCCTTCGGGCTTTGCCGCCAGATCATTTGAAAGCCGTGGTTGCTGTGCCCGATTTCGAACTGCAAACAGAAGCCGCCCGTTCAGCCCTGCCCCAAACAGTGCCTTATAGAGACGCCGTATTTAACATCGGCCGGGCCTGCCTGGTCACCTCTGCCCTCCTTTTGGGTGATCTGGATGCCCTGAAAATTGGCATGCACGATCGCCTGCACCAACCCTATAGATCCTGCCTGATTCCCGGATTCGATCGGGTCCTGGATGCCGCCCGCCAACAGGGCGCTTTGGGCACGGCTTTGAGCGGTGCGGGTCCTACATTGCTGGCCTTTGCGACAGAAAATGCCGAAGCCATCGGCCAGGCTATGGTCAACGCCTGGCAAAAAGACAATATCGTTGCCCGCGCCCACGTTCTGAACATCGATTCAGAATGAAACCCTTCCCAACCAGATCGGACAACCTACGACCACCCCCACCCTCCGGTGGATCTTCCAACTGCTGGATGGCATCCATCGGGTAACCCTATATACCCAGGGGAAAATCCAGACGATAATCGAAGGCCTCACCGATCTGAGAAGAAAAATCCTACAGCTCTTTGGGCAAACAGTATGCCAGATATATCAGATTTCTTCCGCATAGGTCTGCTCAATCTCGGTTATATTTATTTTAGATAATAGATATTTCGCGAAAGCGAA
>JAPUJS010000166.1 GCA_027296045.1 bacterium
ACCGGAGAGGCCCGGCAGATTCGGGGGCTGGGGCAGGTTTTTGACTTATATCGGATCCAGGGACGGCTGGTTTATGACGGCAGAGATTACCGTTCCCCTGTCCGGGAATTGACCCACCCTTTGAACTACCAACTGCCAGGACGAAATGTCAGGGCTTTCGGAGATCTCTATTATTTTCACCGAGATCTTGGCTACCCGGAGCGCGGAGGGCTTGTTGCTCTGGAAGGGGAATGGGTGTCGGGTTCGAATGATATTCGGTATTATCGAATAGCGGCAGAGGTACAGCGATTTTTGACCTTATTCTGGCAAAATCGAATTCTGGCTTTCCGGGGCCGCCTGGAAAAAATGCGCAGGATCGGCGATGGATATGTGCCTTATACCGAATTGGTACAACTGGGTGGGGCAACACAATACCGAGGATATCGACGGGGTTTTTTCCGTGGGCAAGGAGGGATGATTTTTAACGTGGAATACCGGTATCCCATTTGGGACACCTGGAATGTGTTTCTGTTTTGGGATGAAGGGCAGATTTTTGATCACTTCGACCAGCTGGCGTGGGACCGCTTTCAGACGGCATGGGGAGGCGGAATTTCATTTCGGACGCAGGTTGGACTTTTGGGGAAATTTCAAGCAGGCCACAGCGCCGCCGAAAAGCTGTTGGTCGGGTTTGCAATTACACAAGAGTTTTGAAAAAGACAATCTTCTACATGGACCTGCTCCTGGCACTGGCAATATCGGCATGCAGCAGCGGGAATCAACTGACTACCCGGCCCATTAAATGGGTCGACCCAGATCATCGGACCATTCCTCAACCGAAAGAGATTGTGGAAAACCAGATCTGGGATATTATCGACCATACCTTGTTCTTCCAGATAGGAAAGGTGTTGGACCTGGGGTGGGCGGCCAGGCGAACTGGAAATTTAATGGGAGTTGCTTCGCTGCGTCAGGCCGACAATGTCAATGCCCTGGATGAAGTGCCCAACTCTTCCTGGTTCACAAACCGACATTTTTTGCGTCCCCTGTCTCAACAGGCACTCGCGGATGGGCCTGGAGAAATACAACCGGATACCAGCGGATATTGGGAGATTTATGCTGGCAAATTTGAAGGTGGTACTGCAGGATTTACGATCAAGGATGCAGCGGGCGACCTGTATTTGCTCAAATTTGATTCCCGGGACAACCACGAGATGGGATCTGCAGCCGAGGTGATTGCGACAAAGCTTCTCCACGCTGCCGGATATTATGTCCCGCAGAATTCGGTTGTGTATTTTAGGCCCGAAATCTTGAGGATTGGTTCCAAAGCCCAGGTGCCGGATGGGGCGGGTGGGAAACGGCCGATGGTCGAGCAGGATGTGCAGGGGATTCTTCAAAGAATCACGGCGGAGCCCGATGGGCGGTTGCGATGTATGGCAAGCAAGTTTTTAAGCGGTGTTCCTGTCGGCATTTTTGACTATCACGGCGTTCGGAAAGACGACGGAAACGACCGGGTCTGGCATGAGCACCGGCGGGAACTGCGGGGGTTGCGGGTGCTGGCTTCCTGGATGAACGATGCGGACCGCCGGGCGGCCAATACCCTGGATATGTATGTGACGGATGCACAGGGGCGGCGATATGTGAAACATTATATCATTGATATGGGGTCTACCTTTGGCAGCAACAATATGATGCCCCATTTGCCGAAATACGGAAACGAATATGTCTGGGATGCGGGGCAGGTGGCCCGGTCGATGTTGGGGCTTGGGTTTTATCGAAAACCCTGGGAAGAGCCCCTGCCCATGCCCTATCCTGAATTGGGTTATTTCGAAAACCAGACATTTCGACCCCTCAAGTGGGTGCCGACCTACCCCAATCCGGCTTTCGAGAAGTGCACAGGACGGGATGGGTATTGGGGGGCCAAGCTGGTGATGTCTTTCTCCGATAAAGATATTGCAACCTGTGTCCAGGCCGGAAAATATACCAATCCGGAGGCGACGGCCGAATTGACGCGCCTGCTTGTTGAACGGCGCGATCTCATCGGGCGGTTCTGGTTTGAACAGGTCAATCCGTTGGATCTCTTCTGGATGGATCGGGGGGGGCTGCACTTTGAAGACCTGGGCGTAAAGGGCGGGTTGTTTGACGAGCAAAGAACGCGTTATCGTTATGCGCTCCTAGATGAAACCGGCCGGACCGTTGGACCGCTTCAAGACCTTCGTGGAGAACGGCGTATTCCGGTTCCTGGAGATCTTTCAAAAGAGGCGTACTACGGCTTTGAGATTCGAACGCAAAGAAGGGAAGGTGCACCCTGGAGTCGGTATACAAGGGTTTATTTTTACGTCTGGGAGTCGGGCAAGTATCAGATTGTCCGGGTTGACCGGGACGATTGAGCCTCTATTTGGAAAGGAAAAGAATGGCGAAGAATCCCCTCAAACAGATCCTGGACATCCGGCGGGACGAAGCACCTCTTGCTGTGTTGATGTTTCTGTATTTTTTTCTGGTGATCACCACGTTCTGGATTCTGAAACCTTTGAAAAAGGGGCTTTTTATCGGGTTTTACGACCAGACAGGGTTTGACCTTGGCAGTATCCACCTGACCGGGTCCCAGGCCGAGTTGATTGCCAAGGTGCTCAATATGGGGGTGGCTCTGGTGGCGGTGATGACTTTTACCTTTCTGGTTCGGTCGTTCAAAAGGCAACAGTTGACGTTTATTTTTTCAGGCTTTTTTGTGCTGTGTTTTGTCATTTATAGCTTTCTGGTGGATGCACCGAGCAGCTGGACAGTCTGGACATTTTACCTGTTTGGAGATCTTTATAGTACATTGATGGTCGCTACCTTTTTCGCTTTTTTGAACGACAGCGTTGCCCCGGATGCTGCCAAACGGCTCTACGGATTAATTGGGCTTGGAGGTGTGAGTGGCGGGTGGTTTGGCACCGAGGCTTTGAGTTTGAAAATCAATGACCTGAGTCTTTCCGAGTGGCTCTGGGTTTGCCTGGGGATTGCTGCGATCATTGGTCTGATTGCCTTTGTCGCCGGGCGTTTGGTGGATGGTCGGGTGGCCGGAAAGGAAGTCGTGGAGATAGAGGCTGTTGTAGAAGGAGGAAATCCTGCGCTGGAAGGTGCAAAACTGGTGTTCCGGTCTTCTTATCTGTTGTCGATTGTGGCCATTGTGGGGCTGTATGAAATGGTCTCGACCATTATGGATTTTCAGTTTTCAGCAACCATTGAACACTATCTGGACGGTTCGGCCATTGGGGTTCAGTTTGTGCGGGTGTACACTCTTACCAACCGTGTGGCCTTTTTTATTCAACTTTTTCTTACCAGTTTTATCATGACGCGTTTTGGCGTGGGGGTGGCACTGTTGTTTTTGCCGGCTGCTGCACTGATGGGCTCGGTCGGATTTCTAATTGCGCCGGTTCTGCTGGTTGGCAGTGCCTTGAATACCTGCGACAACGGGTTTAGCTATTCGATCAACCAGTCGGCCAAAGAGGTGCTCTATGTGCCGACCACCCGAGATGAAAAATATAAGGCCAAGGCTTTTATCGACATGTTTGTGCAGCGGTTTGCCAAGGCACTGGCCGTGGGGTTGAGCCTGCTGATCACCCTGGTGTTTGCAGGTTTCCAGAGCCTGCGCTGGTTGTCGCTGGTGACGGTCGTGATCCTGGTGTTCTGGATCGTGGCGGTGCGCTATGTGGGCAAGCATTTTGGCGAATTGGAAGAGAAACAGGCAGCCTGAACGAAGGATTTGGTGTGACACGTCTGGTGGACATCCGGCCCGGAGAGGGGCGTCGGCTCGCACCCCTGACTGCAGCCTACGGTTTGGTGCTGGCTTCTGTTTATGTGCTAAAGCCGGCTCGAAACGCCCTTTTTTTGGACCAGCTGGGCATTGAGCACCTGCCCTATGTGCTGATCCTGGTCGGCCTGGTGGGGGGGGTGACGGCCAGTTTTTATTCTCGGTTTACACACCAGATTCAGATCCGCCGTCTCCTTTCGGGCACCTTGCTTTTCTTGATTGGCAATCTGGCTATTTTCTGGTTTCTGTTTCCCCTGGCACAGGCATGGATTTATTATCTGTTTTATGTGTGGGTGAATCTGTACGGATTGATGGCCGTTTCGCTGCTGTGGTTGTTGGCCAATGCCGCTTTTAACCCGCGCGAAGCACGGCGTTTGTTCGGGCTTATCGGTGCGGGCGGGATTGCCGGGGCTATTTTGGGGGGGGTGTTCACCGGATGGGCGGCTGAGGCGGTCGGTACAGAAAATCTCCTTCTTGTCTGTGCGGGACTGCTGGGGGGATGTCTGATTCTGGTCCGTCTTGTACCTCTTTTGGAGGAGGGAGAAACCCGCCAGGTGGAAGGGGAGCGTGCATTTGCCGCCGTGTCGGGGTCGAGGTTGCTCCAGTCGATGGGCGGCATGGTGGCACTCACTGCTGTTGTGGCAGCGATTGCGGATGTGCAATTTAATCAAATTGCCAGTGAGATGTTTGAAACTAAGGATGCCAAGACTGCCTTTTTTGGATCTTTTTTTGCCTATCTGAACGGATTTGCCTTTCTGTTTCAGCTTTTGATTACCCCCCGCATCCTCCAGTCTCTTGGGGTTGGCACGGCGTTGATGGTGTTGCCATTTAGCATGGGGGCCGGTGCAATCTGTGTGCTGTTGATCCCCGGGCTGTTGGGTGGGATTGGTGTCAAGGTGGGCGATGTGGGATTTCGTCATTCGGTGCATAAATCTGCCACCGAAATCCTTTTTTTACCCATCCCGCCGGATCTAAAAAAAAGAGCCAAGGTGTTTCTGGACACCACTGTCGATAACTTGGCCACCGGGGTTGGGGCCATTTTGGTCCTCGTGATGACGGGTTTTTTGGGGTTGCCCTATCGTTATTTGAGTTTTTTGTCTTTGGGATTTATTTTGGTATGGGGATGGGTGCTGGTCCGGGTGCGTCGGGCCTATGTCGATACGTTTCGGGAGGGTTTAGAAAAACGCGAGATTGATCCGAGTGAGTTTCGGGTTCACATGTCGGATGGGGCCATTTTGGAGACGCTTCTGGGTGCGTTGGGGTCCCAAAACGAGCGTCAGGTGGTCTATGCGTTAGAACTCTTGAGTACGGTAGCAGGCCGGAGATTGGCCGAGTATGTGGAACCGTTGTTGGACCATTCTTCTGCCGAGGTACGGCGAAAGGCGATTCTGGCGCTTCAGCAAGACCGCCAAGATCATCTCCAGGAAAAAATGGAACGCCTTTTAGTGGATCCCGACCCGGAGGTGGGACTGGAGGCGATGTTTTTCCTGTGTTTAGAGGGAGGCGATTCAAGCTTAAGGCGGTTGCAGGAAGCGCTTACCCAGGACGATCCCAGAATTCAGGCATCTGCACTGGGATGTATTGCTGTCCATGGATCACCGGAGCAAAAGGCCCTGGTGGATGAATCGGTGATTGATTCGGTTCTGGAACGGTCCGGTGAGATTGGCATTCGCGCACGTCTTCAGGCGGTTCGCACACTGGGAGTATTGGAGCGCCCTGACCTGCATCGGTTTTTGCCGTACTTTATGGAGGATGTGGCGCCCGAAGTGGTTCGAGAAGCGATTCGCAGTGCGGGGAAAATTGGAGATTTTGCTCATATCCCCTGGTTGATTGACCAGTTGGAAAACTACCACTTGCGGCAAGAGGCGCGAGAAGCGCTTGCCGCTTTTGGCCCGGGCGTGTTAGAGGTGCTGGGGGAGATCCTGGGTCGTGAAACCACTGCCCGCAGAGTCCGCCGCAATATTGTCCGTGTGATTGGTCTAATCTCGTCACAAGAATCGGTTGATTTTCTGATGGATCGCCTGGACCGGGTCCCGACAGATTTGAGCTTTTTGCTGATCAAAGCCTTGAGCAAGCTTCGGGTATCCGATTCCAATCTTTATTTTGATCGGGCACGGGTAGAGGCTGCCCTGATTTATGATGTGGAATCGTTTTATGAGATTTTTCAGATCCGGTGGATCCTGGAACAGGAAGATGAATACAACCCGGGTTTCGGGTTGTTGAAACGTGCCCTGGACGAACATCAGGCGCAAAGCCGGGAGCGCCTATTTCGCTTGCTGGGATTTCTCTATCCACCCAGAGACATGTATCATGCCTATCTGGGTATTACCAGTCAGGAGAAGATGACACGGGCGAATGCGCTGGAGTTTTTGGAAAATGTGCTGGACCGAGAACAGCGGGCTTACCTGTTTCCTGTCCTGGATGTCGATACTCCCGAGGCGACCCTTCGGGCAGGGCAAGAGCAGTTTCATTTGCAGATCCACACACTGGAGAAGGCTCTGTTGTATCTGATTCGTGGAAACGATGTGTGGCTCCGAGCATGTGCGCTCAACTGTGTTGTGGATATGGTCTCCTCTGAGTTGGCGCAGGAGGTAATGGCGCTTCGAGAGGATGCGGAGTTGTTGGTTTCGGAAACCGCCCAGATGGTGGCCCTCCGGCTCCAGGGGAAGGGTGCATAGGATCTGTTTATGTTGACCGTGATCGAAAAAGTGATTGCACTCCAAAATGTGGACGTATTTTCAGAAGTCTCTACCGAACAGCTTTCCCATTTGGCGGTGATTGCCGAAGAAATTACGTGCGAAGCCGATGAGACGCTCTATCAAGAGTCCGATCCACCAGATGCGATGTACCTGGTTTTGGAAGGTCGGGTTCGTATGCACCGAAATGGAATTGACGTGACGATTGCTGAGTCGGGAGATGTGTTTGGTACGTGGGCACTTTTTGACGACGAGCCGATGGTTGCAACAGCAACCCCGATGGAGTTTACCCGATTGCTTCGAATTGACAAGGATAACTTTATTGATCTCTTGGGCGAATATGTTCAAATTACCCAGGGCGTTTTAAAGGCCATGGTGAAGCGATTGCGGGGGTTGGTGGGACGGGTCCGGTCGGTCGGTCAGGGGGGATGAGATTTTAAATTCGAATTTGCTAACATTTTGTATATTATGTTTTTGTGCTAAGAGATTTCACATTGATCGGGTGAGGTGAACCATGGCAGATTCAGAAGATCCGGGTCAGATTGTAATTGTCGACGATGAGGAGATGGTGCTGACGAGTATTCGTTCTTTTCTGATGCTGGAAACCGAATACGATGTGCACCCCTTTCTTTCCGCCAATGAAGCCCTCGAATTTATCGCAGAAAATGAAGTCGATTTGGTGATTTCAGACTATCTGATGCCCGAGATGGATGGGATCACGCTTCTGGGGAAGATTAAAGACATCCGTCCGGAGGTGACCCGGATTATTTTGACGGGCTATGCAGACAAGGAAAACGCGATTAAGGCAATCAATGATGTTGGTTTGTTCCAGTATATTGAAAAACCCTGGGACAACGAGGATCTGAGGATCATCATTCGAAATGGATTGGAAAAGAAAATTTTGATGCGGAAGCTGGAGGAGAAGATCGGTCAGATCAACAGGGCATATTCGGAATTGCAGTCGATCCAGCAAGAGGTGTTGAAGACATTTGTATGACACGGGTTCGCAATATAATTAGACAGTGGAGCGTTTTGTCCGGCGGGGAGCTCGACAGACTTACCAGGGGCAGGCCCGATGCGGCGTGCCTTTTTTCTTGTATGACGAGACGCGTCCTGGTTTGTGGTTTGGTCCTGGGTGTATTCCTGATACCATCGGGTGTGTGCGCCCAGTTTCAGGTGACAGAAGATTATTTGTACCCCAAACTGGAGCCAGGAATGATCTTCCCTGTGCCTGGTACGCAGGGTTGGGACTACCGCTCGGGCGATCAAATGCACTGGGCGGACCCGGGTGAAGATGATGGGGGGTGGATGCCTTTGCCTGCCTGGGAAGAATGGCCCTGGCTGATCCCGGAAGCTGTTTCCTGGACGGGAGTCGGGTGGTTTCGTTTTCGCTTCCGTATTTCCCGTGAATTTCGAAACAGAGCGTTGGGGTTGCTGGTGTTCCAGGCTGGTGCAAGTGAAATTTACTTAGACGGAAGACTGATTCGGTCCTTCGGCAGGGTCGGGAAGAGTCTGGAAACCGAAGTTTCGCATATCATCTTTGCAGATACACCTGAAGTGATCCCGGTCCGTCTTGAAGACAGAGAAGAACACACAGTGGCCGTGCGGTTTTCAAATTTCTGGACAAAAAGCCATGTGGATCCGGCCTTCCCGGCCTGGTGGTGTCTGCGTGTCTCGGACCTTTCACACAGTGTGATTTTTCGGGACAATCGGATCCGGACGGGCACGGTTTTTCAAATGC
>JAPUJS010000167.1 GCA_027296045.1 bacterium
CGCTTTAAATATGCGAAGCCACGGACAACCGTTTTGCCTGATATTCCAAAATGCCTTTGACCAAAAAATCGTGCATATCACCGGCCGTGTGACAGGCGCGTAAGCCAAATTGAAAGTCTTCCTGCTGAAACAAACCCGCCAGATGGCCCAGAAGCGCAAGATGTTTGACAGCGCCCACCATTGGCACGGCCAGCATACAAATGAGATGCACGGGTTCGGGATAGATATCCGAATAGAAATCCACGCCCCGTTGAGAAATCCCAAAAGCAACCCCAAATCCTGCCACCGAACGACACCGGGCATGGGGAAAAGCAACTCCCCGGTCCACAACGGTGCTTTCAAGATCTTCTCGGTCCAGAACCGATTGCAAAAACCGAAGGCTGTCCGAAACACCACCCGTCTGATAGAACCGATCGACCAATTCTTTGATGGCACCCATCCGATCGGTAGCCTGGAGTTCGGGCACCATCAACGTGGCATTGAGTCGCGTTCCCGGCCCCCACTTCGGAGCATGAACAACATCGGTACCAGAAAAAGATTGATTTTCAACGGGCAACAATCCCAAGCCCTCTCCCTGATGCATAATCCCCCCGATAAAATAAGTAAAAACAATAGATTAATCCAAAAGATGCAAAAATTGCAGTCAAGGCACACATCGGTTGCACGCCAAACCCTGACAAAAACGGCAAAAACGGCCTAAAACCTACGTTTTTATCTCCAAACCGCCGTTGTCTCCCGAAATCAATTCGTGCACCCCTGATAAGATAGCAACTTCAATGCCATTATAGAGGTATATATATGTAACTAATTGTTAAATAAATATTTATTCAATATGATCTATGTCACACCGGGCAAATAGGATATCGTAAAAGCCCAAATAGCGCAATTTTTGCACCCATCAAAATGCAAAAATTGCACGCATCATACCAAGTTCAAGCCTTCAGGCCTTCAGGCCTTCAAATCATATCTCTTTAGTTTATACTGAAGCGCCCGAACACTGATCCCCAGGATAGCCGCAGCTTCTTTTCGGTTGGCTGTGATCTGGTGCAGCGTCTGGGCAATCAATTCGCGTTCCATCGCCTCAATAGAGGTTCCCAGTCTCACCGAAAACCCCTCGGACTTGGCCTCCTGAAGCCGGTTTGGTAATCGGTCTGGTCCAATCTCTAGATCCGAACAAGTCACCACAAGCTGTTCAATCATATTTTTAAGTTCCCGAACATTGCCCGGCCATGCGTATTTCAACACCATCTGTGTCGCCTCTGGCGTCAAATCTTTCCGAGGTTTTCGGTGGAGTGAACAGAACTGGTCCAAAAATGTTTCAACCAACAACGGAATATCTTCCTCCCGATCTCTCAAATTGGGCAACTGAATGGGCACTACGTTGATTCGATAATACAAATCTTCTCGGAAACGCCCCACTGCCACCTCTTTTTCCAGATCCCGGTTGGTTGCAAAAATTGTCCGTACCTCCGCCTCGACAAGTTTGGTACTGCCCACAGGCCGATATACTTTCTCCTCCAGCACCCGTAGCAAATCCACCTGGTTCGACAGGGGGATCTCACCCACTTCATCAAAAAAAAGCGACCCCCTCTTTGCGGCTTCAAAATGCCCTGGCTTGTCCGAAAAAGCACCCGTAAACGCCCCTTTGACATAGCCAAACAACTCGCTCTCAAACAGACTCTCTGCAAAAGCCCCACAGTTCATCGCAACAAGCGACTCCCCCCGGCGGCTGCTTTTTTGGTGAATCGCCCGTGCAACCAGTTCCTTTCCAGTGCCCGTATCGCCGGTGATCAACACCGGTACATCGGTCATAGCAGCCTGTTCAATGGTATCACACACCTGCTTCATCACAGCGCTTTGATGCACAATCTCGCCCTCGGCAGAACCCAGCCTGGCACGAAGCTCTTTATTTTCGGCCACCAGGGCCTGTTTTTCCAGCAGGTGCTGTAAAGACAAGCGAAGACGCTTCAAGTCCACAGGCTTAGTCATAAAATCATAGGCCCCCAATCGCATCGCTTCAACAGCCGTCTTCACCTCCCCAAAGGCCGTAATCATGATCACACCCGTGTCGGGGCTTTCAACCCGTACCTGCTTCAAAAGCGATAGCCCATCCTGCCCCGGCATTTTTAGATCAAAAACCACCGCATGGTAGACTTGCTTTTTTAGCATGTCTGCCGCATCACTGCCCGAATGTACCATATCAACTCGATAGCCTTCTGTTACCAGAGCTTCTTTCAAGCCTTCTGCGATATAAAATTCGTCGTCTGCGATCAAAATTCGGATGTTATTCATTGTGCAAACCATTTTGTTTTGAAATGGGCAAGAAAAACCGGAATGTCGTGCCGGCACCTTCCTGACTCTCTACTTCCAGGTGCCCACCGTGCTGGAACAAGACGCGCTGTGCAATCGACAGCCCCAGCCCCGTACCTTCATCCTTGGTTGTATAGTAAAATTCAAATATGCGATCGATCTCTGCCTCCGGGATGCCACGTCCCGTATCGGAAAGGGCCAGGCACACCTGCCCGACTTCCACATCGGCCCAGGTTCGGGCACGCACTTCGCCCGGACCCTCCATTGCCTGAAATGCATTGACCGTCATGTTCAACACAGCCTGTCCCAGTTGGCTTTCATCACCGTCTACCTGTGGCAAACCCTGCTCCAATTCCAGGGAAAGCGTCACCTCCTGTTCCCGAGCTTCTGGCGAGACCAGTTCAAAAACGCGTTGCACCACATCGTTGAGCGAAAGGGGCTGAAGCCGCAATTTGGGTGTTCGAGAAAATCGGAGAAAGTTTTGAACAATCCGATCCAGACGCTTCATTTCGGTCTGGGCAATATTGAGCCGCCGGGAAAGTCGCTCCTGTTGAATCCCCTCAATTCCCCCCAAATCTTCCTCTAAAAGCTGAAGCTGAATATCAATTGCTCCAAGAGGGTTTCGCACTTCATGAGCGACCGAAGCTGCCAAACGGCCAAGTGCACTCATCTTTTCCACCTGGAACATCTCCCATTCCATTCGTTTGAGTTCCGACACATCCCGAATCACGAGCACCAATCCCTGTTGATTTTCGACAGACAAAAAAGAGGTACTCACACTCAAATGCTGCAATCCCCCATCCGCTCGATGGTCAATCACATCGACGTGATTGACCAACCGTTTTTGTTCAAACCCCTCTTTCAGAATACTCAGAATTTGAGGGCGCTGGGCAAACAGCGTATCCGGCACCTGTCCAACAACAGACACCCGGGCCCAACCCATGAGATCTTTGAGATACGCATTGGCCATCAAAGCCCGTCGATCCACATCGAAGGCCGCGATCCCTTCTCCCAAACTTTCCAAAATAGACGTGCTATAATCCACCAGAGCCTCCAACGGATAAACGAACGAAGCCTTGTTAAAAAACTACGTCAGGCGCATACAAAAGGCAAGACCAAACCAACACCAAAGACCTTGACACCATCCCCTGCCAGATGGTATTATAGGTGACAGATCCAACCCACACTCAAAATCCACACCCTCAAAGCAGCAGACCCAATGGCCACATCTGTTGAAACCCCTGCAGGCTCCTTTAGCGCCTGGCTCAAAACCCACCAATCCAACCTGTTGACCGACTGGGGGCTCCAAATCCAACAGACCCCCGAACTTCGTCCCCGGGAGGATTTGCAGGACCATTCGTTTACCCATGCCCTGGAAGATTTTTTTGCCCTCATCTTGCAACAAATTCGGTTGCCCAACGACTATCGGCCCTTTCGCAACGCCATTTCCGAAGGCAGTCTGGACGCCTTTACTCCCGATGCCGCCTGCCGGCTCTTTTTGGTGCTCAAACGAGTGATCCTGGACCAACTGAGCGCCAACTCGGAAGAAGAAGAAGGTGTAGGGGATATACTGGACGAAATCCTGTTGCGCCTCGCCCAGTTTATGCATGAAACTCGCTATCAAGAAATTCGAGAAGAAGAAAACGAACGCGCACAGGCCCTCAGCGGCACCCGCAGGCAGCTCAACAGCCTGCTGGAGACCATGAACGAAGGATTCACGGCACTCGACAACGAAGAACACATCACCATTTTCAACCAGCAAATGGAGCAGATCACAGGTTACGACCGAGACGAAGTACTCGACCAGTCCATCTCCAAAATCTACACCCCCGAAAGCCTGAAAATTATCCGAAGCGAACTCGAAAAAAGGCGACAGGGACAATCCTCCTCCTACGAAGCTCATATTGCCCACAAAGATGGCCAATCCATCCCCGTGCGAATCTCCGGTGCCCCTCTCTACGACAACCAGAGTTTCCACATAGGCTCTTTTGCCGTCATCACCGATATCAGCATTCAAGCCCAGGTTCAGGAGACACTTCAAAAACGAAACCAGGAAATTGCCCGTCTGCTTTCCGACGAACGCAAACGCACTGCCCATTTTGCCATTATCAATCAGGTCGCCCAACTTGCCCTGACTACTCTGGATCCCGACGAAATCTTCCGCCGGGTCGTCCACGCCATTCAGGAAAATTTCGGATATTACCATACCTCCCTCTTCCTGGTCGACAAATCTGCCAATCAGATGGTTTTGCATGCCCGAACAGGCGTTTATGAACCCTTTTTCCATGAAGGCTATTGTCAACAAATGGATCAGGGGATTGTCGGCTCTGTAGGCACCACAGGAGACCCCCTCCTGGCCAACGATGTTTCCAAAGAACCCCATCATATATTCGCCTTTCCCGAAGAAGAGGCCACACGGGCAGAGCTTTGCGTACCCATCAAAATTGGCACCCAGATCATCGGGGTCCTCGATGTACAGAGTCAGCAACACGGAATCTTTGGCGAAAACGATCTGGCCGCCCTCCAGATCCTGGCAGACCAGTTGGCCTGGGCCATTCACAATGCCAGGCTGTTCCAGGAAACCCGCAAGCTCAAAGAATTCAACGAGCAAGTCCTGCAAACCATCCCGCTACCCATTTTGTTGCTCGATCAAGACCTCCAGGTGGTCTTTGCAAACCAGCGTTACCTGAATTATCACAACCTCACCTCCGAACAGATCATCGGCCACGCCCTTCCCGAGGTCCGACCCAGCTCCCACCTGGTGACCGAGGAAGGCCGACAAGCGCTCCAGCAAGCATTTAAAAATCCGGCACCCATCCTTCTGGACCGGGTCAGCCTGCAGACAGAAATGTACAAAAATCGAGTGGTCAATATCCGCCTGAGCCAGCAAGCCGCCACAGACGGTTCCCCCCTTGTCCTGGTTGTTATCGAAGACATCACCGAAAGCCTGGAAAAGGCCTACGAGTCTTCTTTGCTGCACAGACTAAGCCAAACCATGCAGGGCATTCTAGACCTGGACAGGCTTCTTTATGCAGCCCTGACCTGCGTGACGGCAGGGACCGCCCTTGGATTTAATCGGGCCATTCTTTTTCTGGTGAACAAAACCGATGGCACCCTGGAAGGGAAAATGGGTGTGGGTCCTTCCAGCCCCGAAGAAGCCACCCAGATCTGGCGAGAACTGGCTTCCAAAAATCCCACCCTGGACGATATTCTGGAAGAATACGACCGGCGCGGTTCCACCCAATCGCCCCTGGATCAAGTCGCCCGTCAAATCCGCATTCCCCTGGACGAACCCGACGACATTCTCGCCCGATCCATTCGCGAACGTCAAACCCTGAAGGCCGTTGAGGAAGAAGCCCTCCACATCAGCCCCGCCCTCTGGGCGGCCCTGGGCAGCCGTCACTTTGTGGTCACGCCACTGGTCGCCCACGACCAGGTGGTGGGTGCCATTGTGGCCGACAACCTCTACTCCAGTGCCCCGATCACCGACGACAGCGTAGACCGCCTGGTCGCCTTTGCCAGCCACGTGGCTTTGGCCCTTGAAAATGCCGAACTCTACCGCCGGCTCGAAGAAAAAGTCCAGGAACTGGAGCGCACCCAAGAAGAACTGGTCCAGGCCGAACGCCTGTCGGTGATCGGAGAAATGTCTGCCCGGATTGCCCACGAAATCCGTAACCCCATGACCACCATCGGGGGATTTGCCCGGTCCATTCTAAAATCCTCCGACCCCGACCGCATCCAGACGGCCGGACGCATTATTGTGGAGGAAGTCGAACGCCTGGAAAACCTTCTGAACGACACGCTGGACTTCACCCGGCCCAATCCACTCCACCGCTCGCCAATTGAACTGGAAGCCATTCTGGACGACATCCGTCAAATGCTAAAAAAAGATATCCAAAACCAGGCAATATCTTATACACAACACATCCACCCTGACCTGCCCAGCCTGAATCTCGACGCCGCCCAGTTCAAACAGGTCCTGCTCAACCTGTTCCAAAATGCCCTACAGGCCATGGCCGAAGGCGGTACCCTCACCGTATCGGCCCAACCCCTTCCAGAAGGCGTCGAAATCCGGATACAGGATACGGGGGAAGGCATCGCTCCGGAGCATCTGGAAGAAATTTTCAGCCCATTTTTCACCACCAAAACCTACGGAACCGGGCTGGGATTGCCAATTTCCAAAAAAATCATCGAAGACCACCAGGGGTGCATCTTATTTGAAAGTGAGCCCGGAAAAGGCACCACCGTATCCATACACCTCCCTTCTGAAGGGCCTGCGTCATGAAGACCATCCTGATTGCAGACGACGACAAAAACCTCACCCTGCTCTACAAGCAAGAACTCTCCGAAGACGGCTATCAGGTCGATATTGTTCACGATGCCCGGTCGGCCATCGAGCGCGTGTCTCAAACCCCCCCAGACCTGCTTGTTCTGGATATCCAGATGCCCGGCATGGACGGCATTGAAGCCTTAAGCCATATCATCGGCCAAAACAACCGAGTACCCGTGATCTTGAATACGGCCTACTCAACCTACAAAGACAACTTTATGACCTGGTCCGCCGATGCCTACGTCGTCAAATCGTCCGATCTGGCAGAACTGAAAACCACGATCCGAAATATCCTCTCGCGCAAAAAGCAGGACGGATCATGAACGCCAATCATGTAAGCCTGCTCAAACAGACCCTGACCATGCTCCTGGCCGGCGGACAGGGAGAACGCCTCTACCCCCTCACCAGAGACCGTGCCAAACCTGCTGTCCCTTTCGGAGGCATCTATCGCATCATCGACTTCACCCTGTCCAACTGCCTCAACTCCGGATTGAGACGCATCTACGTGCTCACCCAGTATAAATCCTCCTCCCTCGACCGCCACCTCCAGGGAGGGTGGTCCATTCTCAACAGCGAGTTGGGAGAATACATCTATACCATTCCCCCCCAGCTTCGTCTGGGAGATCACTGGTATCGGGGCACCGCAGATGCCATTTTTCAAAATATTTACACCCTCGAACAGGAGCGCCCAGAACGTGTGCTCATCCTGTCGGGCGACCACATCTACAAAATGGACTACCGCAAAATGGTGGAAGCCCATGTCGAGACCGGTGCCGACCTGACGGTGGCCTGTATCGAAGTGCCGCTAAAAGATGCCAACCAGCTTGGGGTCATGGAAGTAGACGGCGATTCCCGCATCATCGGTTTTGAAGAAAAGCCTTCCGAGCCCAGGGCTTTGCCAGACAATCCCGATCAGGCACTGGCCTCGATGGGAGTATATGTGTTTAACACCGATGTATTGGTGCGCACCATCTCAGAAGATGCCCGCAAAAACACCACCCACGACTTTGGCAAGAACATTATCCCCACCCTTGTAGAACAGGGTAATGTATTTTCCTTCAACTTCAAACACGGCAACTGCAATCCCTCGGTGTATTGGCGAGACATTGGCCTCCTGGAAGCCTATTGGGAGGCCAACATGGACCTGGTATCGGACAATCCGGAGTTTGACCTCTATGATGCAAACTGGCCAATCCGGACCTATCACTCGCCCTTCCCCCCATCCCGCGTGTTTCTCAAAAACATTGCTTCTACCCGAATGGTGATCTCCGGAGGTTGTTTGGTCCACGATACGGTGCTTGACCGATGCATTTTGTCCAACAACGTTCGCGTAGAACGGGGTGCCGAACTTTCAGAATCCATCCTGATGGAAGACGTAACGGTTGGCGAAAATGCCCGCCTCCGCAAGACAATTGTCGACAAGCATGTCTCCATCCCTGCAGGCATTCAGATCGGATATGATCTGGATAGAGACAAACAGAGATTTACCGTCACTCCCAACGGCGTTGTCGTGATCCCGCAGGGCCTTCCTATCGAAGCCTAAACATCCACCTTTGCTGCCAAGAGACTCTCTGTGAACGCAGGCCTTACCCTTCCATCGTCGGGCAAATTGAAACTCCCCAAACGCATCGGCATTTTCCCCCTCAAAGAGACCGTTGTCTACCCGGCCGTTCCTGCCCAATTGTCGAGTGCCCGGCCCCAAACCATCCAACTGGTCATCGAAGCATTTAAAAAAAAGCAGCTTTTGGGCTTGGTAACTACCCAAAAGGAAACCGATGCTGCCAACGTAAAAAACCTGTATCGGGTCGGCACGGCTGCCTTCGTGCAACAGATGTGGCACCTGCCCGACGGCAGCATCCGCCTGATTGTCCAGGGAATCTGCCGAATCCAGATCCGACGGTTCTTTTCCTCCGGTCCTTACCCCACCGCAGAAGCCCGTATCCTTTTGGGACAACCAACTGCAAAACAGGCCCAGCCGCTTGTTGTCGGTGCTTCCGGATTGTTTCAACAACTGATTTCTCACCTCACCCACCTGCCCGACGAGCTTGGTATTGCCGCACTCAACATCGACCAGCCCGACCGGCTGGCAGATTTTATTGCCTTCCACCTCAACATCAGCATCGCCGAAAAGCAAACCCTGTTGGAAGAAACCGATGTCGCCAAACGTCTCAAAATGCTCTCAGGCCTGATGGTTCAACAGCTGGAAGTGCAAGAACTCGGCTCCCGGGTTCGCTCCCAGGTTCAAACCGAGATGGACCAGACCCGACGGGATTACCTCCTGAGAGAACAAATCCGAGTATTACAACTAGAACTGGGAGAAATCGAAGAGCAAAGCGTCGAAATCGATACCTTCCGAAAAAGACTGAACGAATCCGCCCTGTCTACCGAGGCCCGACAGGAAGCCGATCGTGAACTGGATCGCCTGTCTCGCATTCTCGTTACTTCCGCCGAATACAGCACCTGCCGCACCTACCTGGACTGGCTCCTGGATTTGCCCTGGGGGAAAGGCACCGAAGACCGCCTCGACATTCGAAAAGCACGCCAAATATTAAACCAAGACCATCACGGCCTGGAACGTGCCAAAGAAAGATTGTTGGACTTTCTGGCCGTTCGCCAGCTCACGGTTCGTCCCACCAGCCCCATCCTCTGCCTGGCCGGTCCACCGGGGGTGGGAAAAACGTCTCTGGGCCGTTCTATTGCCAGGGCATTGGGCCGGCAATTTGTCCTGATCGCCCTGGGCGGAATGCGGGACGAAGCCGAATTACGGGGACATCGGCGCACATATATTGGTGCCCTGCCGGGACGCATCATCCAGGGATTGCAACGAGCAGCATCCAACAACCCTGTTCTGATGCTGGACGAAATCGACAAGCTCAGTCCAAACAGTGATCTGTCGTCCGCCCTCCTGGAAGTCCTGGATCCCCAGCAAAATCACGCCTTCCGCGATCATTATTTGAACGTCCCGTTCGATCTTTCAGAAGTGCTCTTCATCGCCACGGCCAATGTCGTATCCGCCATTCCAGAAGCCCTGCGAGATCGTTTGGAAATTTTGGAACTTCCCGGTTATACGGAAGCCGAAAAAGTTTCTATTGTGCGCAAACACATCCTGCCCCGTCAGCTTGCTGCACACGGCCTCACTCGCAAGCACCTGACCTTAAAAAGTCCGGCCATTCACAAACTAATTTCGACCTACACACAAGAAGCCGGCCTCCGAAATCTTGAACAAAAAATTGGTGCCCTGTGTCGACGGTTGGCCCGGGCGGTGGTCGAAGGGCACACGGGCGGTGTTCAAATCGAGCCCAAAAATCTGGAGACCTATCTTGGACCGGCGCCCTTTTTCCGGGAAAGCCTCGACGAAGTGCTCGAACCGGGTGTTGCCATTGGCCTTGCAGCCACATCCGTTGGAGGAGAAATTGTCTACATCGAAGCAGCCTTAATGGAAGGGGCACAAAACCTGACGTTGACCGGCAACCTGAGTGAGGTCATGAAAGAATCTGCCCAGGCCGCCCTCACCTATATTCGATCCCACAGCCAGGAATTAGATATCGCCCCCAACCGGTTTACACATAGCGACCTACACATTCACGTGCCTTCAGGTGCCGTACCCAAAGACGGCCCCTCTGCCGGAATCACCATCGCCCTGGCCCTGACTTCCCTCTTCACCGGCCGTCCGGTTCAACATCGGTTGGCCTCCACCGGAGAAATCACGTTGCGAGGCCGGGTTCTTCCTGTCGGCGGCCTCAAGGATAAGGTGTTGGCCGCCCATCGAGCAGGAATCAAATCCCTCATCTTACCCGAAGCCAATCGCAGTGACCTGGAAGAAATTCCAGCCTCTGTTGCCAAACAACTCCACTTCGTCTTTGCCAAAACCATTGGCGATGTGTTCCAAAAAGCCCTTGGGTCACAAACCAAATCCTCATGAGCGATTACCTACAAGAAAACCTGAAAAACATACGTAAAAACAGTTCATCCCAGGACCTTTCGGCCAAAAGAACCGCCTGCCTCAAAACATTTTTGGACCAAACCTGGGAAGAGATCCTGTGTCAACACCGCTCTGGCGCTTCGGGCAACGATGTCGTGCAAAGCCTGACCCACCGTATGGATGTTGTCATCCAAACCCTCTATCAAGAAGCACTTCTCGACCTGGACATGGCCCCTCCGAAAGGATATGCCGTCCTGGCACTTGGCGGATATGGCCGGGGGGCTTTGAACCCCAAATCGGACGTCGATCTCCTGTTTCTATTCGACAAAATCCAGGAAAAAGACCCTATCACCGGCACCATCTTACACACCCTCTGGGACCTCCACTTTGAAATCGGCTACAGCACACGGGGGCTTCCCGACTGCGTCATTGCCGCACAGGATGACACCGATTCACTCACCTCCATGCTCGAAGCCCGGTATCTGGCGGGCGATGAATCCCTTTCTAAAAAGATGGCCGAATCGCTCAGCAAACGCTTTTTTGGACGAAAATCTCGTTCGTTCATCCATCAGAAAATGGCCGAACGAACCCGTCGTTATGTCAAAGCCGGATTTTCAGTCCAGCTTTTGGAACCCAACCTCAAAGAGAGTCCGGGTGGATTGCGAGACACCCATATCGTCGGCTGGTTTCTCAAAGCCCGAAGAGGCCTAAATGCCCCGGAAGGCCTTCGGGAAGATCGCCTGCTCACACGCAAAAACTACCGCCTCTATATCGATGCCGTCGAATTTATGTTGCGTACCCGAAATGAGCTCCACTTCTCCACCGGCAAACCCTACGACATGCTCGAACACGATCTTCAGCCCGAAATTGCAGCCGGGTTGGAATACCAGGACCAGGGCCAGGAACTGGCTGTAGAGCATTTTATGCGCGACTACTATTTCCATGCGCGAAATATCAAACACCTCAGCGACCTGGTCTGTGAACGCCTCAAAGGTCAATCGTCCGCCAACCGGGCCATGGGGCTGATTGTCCGCCGCGAATTGGACGACGGAACAATCCTCTATCCCAACCAGGTTCGGCTACCTCAAAAACGACGTCATTTTTTCACCGACAATCCCTATCGCCTGCTCAACATCTTTCTGGACGCCCAGCGATTTGGCGTAGCCATCAACGAGACAGCCCAGCAAGCAATCAAGAACAACCTGCATCTGATTGACAAAGCCTTTCGCCAATCCAGGACCGCCGCCCACATCTTTCTCGACATTTTGAGGGGCCCTGCCGGTGTTGCCCTGGCATTGCGATCCATGCACGAACTGGGTGTCCTTGGCGCTTATGTCCCCGAATTTGAAACCCTCAATTGCCTGGTTCAATACAGCCGCTATCACATCTATACCGCCGACGAACACACCCTGGTAACCCTCGACAATCTGGAATATTTATCCAGGGCAGAAACCCTGCCTTCCGACTTAAAACACATCAAGCATATTTTCGATGAAATTCCGCAAAAAGAGCTGCTCTACCTGGCCTTGCTCATGCACGATGTCGGCAAATCTGCCCGCGGGGAGGATCACAGCCAGGTCGGCGCAAAAATGGCCAGAAATTTTCTCCAGCGCCTGGGCTTGTCCCAGGAAGAAATCCACACCGTTGCGTTTCTGGTCGAACAGCATCTTACCATGTCTCATATTGCACAGCGCAGAGATTTAAACGATGAAAACATGCTATCCGATTTTGCCCTTCAATTCAACCACCCCAACACCTTGCGCATGCTCTACGTCCTCACCTACGCCGATCTGTCAGCATTGACCCGAACGGCCTGGACGGCCTGGAAGGCCCATCTCCTCCAGGAGTGCTATCAAAAAATCTTCGTGCATCTCACCCAGGAAGATCCACAAACCGATATCGAAAAACACCGTCGCAAAGCCATTCAAAACCTGAACCAGGCGCTTTCCAATAGGTTTGCACCGCACATGCTCGAAGAACACCTCAACAATATGCCCACCCAATATCCGGGCATGAACAGTGCTGAGGAAGTCGAAGGCCACCTCCGTCAAATTCAGGGCCTGGGAGAAAACACTGTATCGATCACCTTCACGCCCAGTGGACTTTTCTCGGAAGTCGTCGTCTGTACGCACGACAAACCGTATCGACTGTCGGAAATCTGTGGCGTCCTGGCTACCAACGACATCAGCATCTTCAGCGCCCAGGCCTACACCCGCTCCGACGGTATTGTCATCGACATCTTCCAGGTAACCGATCCCGAAGGCAGCCCAACGATTGCCCAATCGGCCCAGGAAAAAATCCGGCAAACCCTTGCTGAAATATTTGACGGAACCGCAACGATTCAAGACCTGTTCGACCAACACCGTCGGCGGTGGTCAAGGCGCCGACAACCTGCCGTTCAAATCCCCACAGAAATACACTTTGAAAATGACATTTCCGACCGATATACCGTCATCGATATCTTCGCCCAGGACGCCACGGGGCTGCTCTACCAGATCACCCAAACGCTTTCCGACCTGGGCCTCGATATTTATACGGCTCGAATTGGCACTCAGGCCGACAAGACAATCGATTCATTTTATGTGACCTATGAGGGCCAAAAAATCACTTTCCCAGAAACCCTGGAGCACATCCAGGCAACGCTTATGGATCAGCTGGTATAAACAATCCGGAGCACACATTTGGCCCTACATCCCTGTTTTTACTTAAGAAAGAACTTGACAAATTTTCTTTATTAGGTTACTTTGTGTGCAAATCTCTTCAAAAATATCTGCGATAATCTGCCCTCACTTCAAAGCTTTCCTTAAGCAGTAGTCTGATCATACCATCTTTCCTGGATAGTTTTCTAGATCCTTACATTTTTAAATTCATATCCTTCGAATAAATTTCCCATCAAATTCTCTCGCTTTACCTTCCCAGATCGTAGGTCTTCTCACCACCTGATTTCCAATCTTCAAATCCACTACAAAGCCCCCTGAACCTCACCC
Organism: bacterium; assembly: GCA_027296045.1. Classification (GTDB taxonomy): domain Bacteria; phylum Latescibacterota; class UBA2968; order UBA2968; family UBA2968; genus JAPUJS01. Next base: position 13,550 of record JAPUJS010000167.1, read on the forward strand.
TGTTGTTTTCGGGTGCGGGTTGCACACATCTACCCTTTCGGAGTGTAAGCAATATGGCAACAACAGAAGTCAAAGTTGATGTTGTTGGCGGCAAGATGGA
>JAPUJS010000168.1 GCA_027296045.1 bacterium
TGGCTCACAGATTCTCACGCAGCAAAACCTGTGCTTCCAGATAAGAGAAAAGAAGAAGATGAGGATGTCAAAGTTACAACCATTGGCGCTTCGTACAACATGATGGATAGAATCAGACTCAAAGTTCAGTTCTCCCGAATAAAACTTGACGATGAGTTTCAAGTCCTGCCAGAGGGTGTCTTCACAAGAACAGAAGAAGGTTTTAGCGTTTTTGGACTTGCTGTTTCGGTATTCTTTTAAATTAAAAAATGAAATGCTTATGCTTTATAGACTTATATTTGTCTCCCTGTTTGCCATGTTTGGGTCCATACAAGCCCAGGTAGTGATTATTGCCCATAAAGATGTGCCCGTCGAGCAACTGACACAGCCTCAGTTGTTGGATTTTTATACGGGCGATATCAAACGATGGAAAAACAAAGACCCAGTGATTGTTTTTACGCTGAAGCCCAAAACCGCGATTCAAGACTCTTTTTTTTATTTGTTGGGCAGAACGTCATCGCGAATGAAGTCTATTTGGATGAAAAATATGCTATCGGGTGAAAGCGATCCACCGGAGTCATTGATCTCTGAGTCGGCGGTTTTGCAGAGGGTGTCCTCAACACCTGGTGCAATTGGGTTTGTCAGCCAAGACAGCATCAATGATGCTGTTAAAACCCTCATGATTAACAAGGGCAAAGCCTGGCCCCTGTTTTAGTTTGGTATCGCCATGAAATTCAGAAATCTGAAATTGGGTACCAAACAGTTCATTGGTTTTGCTTGTGTTTTGGCCATGATGGTGGGTGTGAACATTTATTCGCAGCAGACGATTCGCGATTTGAAAAATGAGCTTGACGAAGTGACCAATAACTGGTTGCAGCGGATGTCGGCACTTTCGGGAATCAATCTCCATACCACCAATTTGCGGCTGTACCAACTGCAACATGTATTTGCGGTGAGTGATTCGACGAAAAAAGAACAGGCCGGTTATATGATCGTTTTGATTGATCAAATCAATGCGAATTTGAACGTTTATGAACAATTAAAAAAGTATTCTGAGCAGAAGAATTTGTACTCTGAAGAAGAAGGCCAACATTATCGTGCTTTTACACAACATTGGGAAACCTATCAGGATCTGTTTTTTGAGATTTTTCGCCATTCGCGAAGTGGGCAAAGTCGCCAAGCTATTGCCGTGCTCAATGGCCAGGCTTTGGACGTGTTTACCCTTTTTAGTGCGGAATTGTCGGCGTTGGTGCGTCTCAATGAGCAGGGGTCTTTAGATGCTGCCACACGCGCCGAGAGGTTGCAGCGTGCAACACAGAAGATTTCTACGATATTGCTAATTGTGACGGTGTTGCTGTCTGTTGTGATTGCATTGGCACTTGTGCGGCATATTACAGTTCCTGTGCAACGTTTGGCGCAGGCAGCTGGCAGTGTTGCGCAGGGAGATCTCGATGTGCGCCTTGAAGCAGACAGCCAGGATGAAATTGGTCAGTTAACTCTGTCGTTCAACCGGATGACGGCGGCCCTGCAAAAAGCACGTCAGCAAACAGAATCTCAGCAACGTGCGCTTGAATTGACCAATCAGGATTTGGCCAAAAGCAACGAAGATCTTCAGGCTGCGATGCAGCATTTGCAGGAAACGCAAGAACAGCTTGTGATGCAAGAAAAGATGGCAGCACTGGGTGATCTGGTGGCTGGTATGGCCCACGAGATCAATAGTCCGATTGGTGTAGTCAACAGCGCAACAGATGTATCAAACCGCTGCCTGGCACGGATTGAGCGAGAATTGCAAGGTTCACAAAGGGTACGTGTTGAGCAGGTTTTGCACGTGCTAAAAGATAATCTGCGTATTACTCAGGAGGCAGGTGATCGCATTGCAACACTTGTCAAAAGCTTGAGAACATTTGCACGGCTGGATGAAGCTGAATATCAAAAGGTGGACATCCACGAGGGGGTAGATAGCAGTTTGACGTTGATTGAGAGTGAATGGCGCGGACGGATTACGATCGAGAAAGATTACACCCCGGCTGGCGAACTGATATGTTATGCAAGCCAGTTGAATCAGGTGTTTGCGACATTGCTCAAAAATGCAGTTGCTGCTATTGAATCAGTGGGTACGATTTATATTACGACCAGGCGCGAAAAGGAGCATATGCATATTGAGATTGCAGATACGGGACGCGGTATGGCGCCAGCGCAATTAAATAAGATTTTTGATTTTGGTTTTTCTGCTGGTGGCACGCGTATTAAGATGCGGTCTGGGTTGTCGGCTGTCTATAATATTGTGCAAAAACATCGGGGCACCATTCGTGTTGAGAGCGAGGAGGGTAAAGGGACGACATTTTTTATTGATTTGCCTGTTTCATAAACTGACGCTCGCCCGCCTTTTCTACCCATATACCCACACCTTTTACAACAACGTAGTACAAGATTTGCTTCTTCTTTGGGAGCAGGGGGCGTAGGTTCAAATCCTATTGTCCCGACCATATAAAACAAGGGGGTACGAATTTTAGCTCGTAGCCCCTTGTTGCGTTTGTCACCTATTTTGTCACATCTTTAAAGACTGATCTTTGTTGGTATTCGTTGGTTTTTTTGAAAAGAGGAAGTGCTGCTTCCCCTAGATCAGGAGATTGCTGCGATTGTGAGAAAACAATCCCTTGCATACAACCTTCTTATATGAACATATTATGCCCATCAGCCCTCACCTACCGTTCATTGGAAATTTGAATTTTGGATTAAAAGGGGTATCGACATGCAGAAGCTGACGGACGAGCAACACCGACGATGGCAGACAGACGGGTATTTGCACCTTGAACAGGTGTTCGACCCTGATGAGGCCGAATTTTTCAGGAATGAGATCGACCGGATTCGCCAGATTCCAGGATACGAGCCGGACAAGAATCCCGAGCTGCCGAGGGGCCACTATGGCTGGATGGATCACACGCCGGACCTGGATCCAGAGGGTTTTATGGACCGGAGAGAACTTTTGACCTATGGTCAGGCGTTTATCGACCTGGTCGATAGGGCACCCGTGTTTGACTATGTTGTCGACCTGATGGGCCCGAATATCCTGCTGAGCATGACGCAGGCGATCGTGCGCCCCTCCACCGAAGAATTCTCCGGCTATACCCACACCGATGGCGGCGAGTCGCTCCGGCAGATTCGCGTCAGCGAGACTTGTCCGCCGATTTCAATGAAGGCCATGTACTTGCTAAGTGACGTGACGGAAGAAGATAGTGGAAATCTGACGGTATTTCCGGGCAGTCACATGCGCCAGATTCCAGATCACAGCGACCGGGTGATCACGCCTTACTCCCCGGGCGCTGTGCGACTCATGGGGAAGGCAGGAGATGTCTATCTGTTTCCCCATTCATTGTGGCACGGTCCTGCGAAAAACTTCTCCAGCAAGAGCCGTAAGGTCTTGCTTTACAATTACTGCCAGCTCTGGGTACGCTGTTACGACTTCGATAGCGTCCCGGATGTATCGCAGCAGTGTACTGCGAGGCAGCGGCGTCTGCTAGGAGATCTCGGGTATGACTTCAGGCCAGGTTCCTATTTCTATGTGCCCAAAGATCAGGCAGAGGTGATTTTGAATTAGGGCATTGCAGGATGGTTGATGTGTGGAACGCACCCGCATTCGCCAGTCATTGAAGCTTGATAGGCTGACAGAAATCAGGCGAATGGACTTGAACAGGAGGCGCAGATGGACGCAGGAGATCGAGCGGTTGTCGAGACCACGCGGAAGAACGGCGTGGGTGTCTTGCACAACTTGCTTTCGCAGGATGAACTGGATGCGGTCCGCCGGGAGCTGGACCAGGCGTACCTGGATTTGAATATGGGACCGGGTGAACCGGGGAGTCGGGACAGCCTCCGGAATGAACCGTTGCTGAATTATCCGGCCATAGGCAGCTTGTTTTCACATCCTCGCATTCTGGAGATCGTGTCGGCGATTCTGGAAGAGCCCCGGCCTTTTCTTTTGCAGATGAAGACCAACCGGTATACGCCGGAACATAAAGGCGTGGGACGACACACGGACGGCAGCCAGACGGAACCGGCCGAACCCTTTCAGTGGCAGGCTACGATGATTTACCTGGACGATATCGATGTCAACTCGGGGGCGTTGACGTATGTGCCGGGTACGCATGTGCATCATTTCACGTCTCCGGACAATCCGGACAGGCCATTGCCCACAAAGAAAGATATCCAGGCGGGTGACTACGTGCCGGTCGAACTGAAGGCGGGCAGCGTGGTGTTTCGGGTGCCGGAGGTGTGGCACGGCGTGGTGCCCATCCATCGATTGCGGCGTTATATTACGGGGTTGTACACGTCCCGGAGAAAGGGGAATGCGCTGGTAAAAGAGCGGATTCAGCAGGTTCGGGAAAGCCGGAAGAATATCCCGGAGGCATCTGTTCCCGAGCACGTTCGGGCATACTGGCGGTATTGAAAAAAGAATCTGAAAAGCGGATCGATTCACGGCATTCGAGGCGGAATCGTTGTGGCAACGGTTCAAGCCCCTGGACGCGCTGCTTCAGTCGGAAGAGGAACAGTTCGTGCCCGGCTTTCAGTCCGGGCCAATGAAGTACCACTTTAACGATATGCCGAGGGACTATGTCACGTCCGACTTCATTGCGAGTTGGAGATATTCCACGTGAGCCTTCGTGTCCAGAGTCGTTGGGACCGGGCGTTCTCGGCGGATAACCCAGAAGCCTTCCCGCAAGTCCAAAGAGTTGAAGAGAAAGGAGAGAGAGAACGATGGCAGAAAAATGGGATAGACCCTACGCTCTCAGCGCCGTTCCGGGTTTCTATTCATCCAGCGAGGGCATTCAGATCGCCACCGGGACCAGCGACGCAGCCTCGGATGAGGACCTTCAGTTCATGCAGCAGTTGGGCGTGGAGTGGATGATGGTCGGCGTGGCCGAGCCGGCGAACCAGAACGCGGACTACTACAAGCGGCTCAAGGAGCGGTTCGGGCAGTTCGGCCTGCAGATCTATCGGATCTCCAACCGGAGTGTGCACAATATGTCTGAGGTGACGCTCAACCTGCCAGGGCGCGACGAGAAGATCGAGGAATTCGCCACCTTCATCCGGAACCTGGGCGAGGCGGGGATCCCGTATAACACGTATGCCCATATGGGCAATGGGATCTGGCACTCGGGCCGGGCGCAGGGCCGCGGGGGGATGGATGCGCGAACCCTGGACATCCAGAACGCGACGGGGCGATGGGCTGACATGACGTTCGAGGGAGAGCTGACGCACGGTCGGGCGTATACCGAAGACGAGCTTTGGGAGAATTACGAGTATATGATCCGCAAGATCGCGCCCGTGGCCGAGGAAGCCGGCGTCTACATTGGCATCCATCCAGATGACCCACCGGTCTACGCCCTGGGCGGTATTCCACGCTGTATCTTCGGCAACTTTGAGGGCTACAAGCGGGCGATGGAAATCGCCGACAGCCCGAACATTGGCGTGTGTCTTTGCGTGGGCTGCTGGCTCGAAGGTGGCGTGGAGGGGATGGGCGTGGACGTTCCGGGCGCGATTCGCTACTTCGCCCAGCAGAACAAGCTCTTCAAAGTACACTTTCGGAATGTGTCGAATCCGATGCCCGAGCCGTGGACCGAGACCCTGATGGACGAGGGGTATATGGATATGCACACGGTGATGAAGACGCTGCGCGAGATGCGTTTCGACGGGGCGGTCATTCCAGACCACATCCCCTCGCTCCTGGGTGGACCTCGTGCGGGCCTGGCCTACTCGATCGCTTATATGCGGGCCCTTCTGCAGTCGGTCAACAATGAGGCCGGCGGCCCGAACGGATCCTTGTGAAAAGAGGAAGGCCAATTTCGCCCCATCGGCAGAAAATGGGAAGATGGGACCGAACCATTTTCGGAAGTCACCGATTGATTTGTCGCATCAAAAAAAGCCCGTCCGGTCTAAAATTGACGGGCTTTTTTCCGTCAGCGGCCATTACCGCTCCGCGCTCATGACGAAAGGTGACAGGGCGAATTCCCTCCTTGGCCGCCGCCTCGATGACGGATGGCATCGGATTCCAGCGGAGAAAGAATACAAAATGACAACAGATTCAAGTTGGGCACAAGGCTGGGAACAGTCCTACAATGCCGGTTATTATGATCGCAATGGGAAATATGCCGGAGGCTCAGAAATCATGCACCTTGCCCCTCATAAGGGTAAACTCTA
>JAPUJS010000169.1 GCA_027296045.1 bacterium
AGCAAAATCCCCCCAGGAACGTACACCCTTCGCGCAAGTCGTGTAGGGTACAAGGAAGTCATCCTGAAAGACGTTCGTATCGACAGTGAAACCGATCAACATTTCAAGCTGATCATGACACCTATCGCACACCAGCTCAAAGAAATCACAGTCACCCCCGGCACATTTTCCTTTATGGAAACCGGTTCTGCCGCAAGGCAAACCATGTCCCGAGAAGATATTGAATCCGTCCCCCAGTTTGGGGAAGACATTTTCCGGGCTGTAAACCGCCTGCCAGGCCTGTCTTCAGGAGATTTTTCGGCACATTTCTCCATTCGTGGCGGAAGACACGATGAAACGCTCATTGTGCTCGACGGATTGGAAATCTACGAACCGTATCACTTGAAGGATTTCAACGAGGGCGCCATCAGCATTATCGATGCGGAAACCATCGAGGGCGTGGAGTTGATGACCGGCGGATTTCCGGCAGCATACGGCAACAGAATAAGCGGTGTCTTCAACATGACTTCCAGAAAATCGAGGGTGGACCGCCCCAAATACAGCGTCGGCCTCAGCTTTATGTACGCACGTGCCAAGGCAGAAGGAACGTTTGCGCAGAACAAGGGCTCCTGGCTCTTCTCCGCTCGAAGGGGATACCTGGATCTCGTATTCACCATTATGAGACAGAACGATCTCCCTTCTCCCAAGTATTACGACATTTTCGGAAAAATCGACTATGAACTCAATCCCAGACACAACCTTTCAGTCAACCTGCTTCGGGCCGGGGACAAATACTCGTATAACGCAAACGGGACCACCGGGTTTAAAGACACGATCAATACCAAAGAGATCGCAAACAATAGATACGGAAACTCGTATGCCTGGGTCACCCTAAAATCCGCCCTGGGACAACGCGCCTCGGTCAGGACCATGGCTTCCGCAGGCCTGGTTACAAAAGATCGGGATGGTGCAGAACAGTATACCAACATTCCCGATGCCGTTTACGCCTTAACCAACAAACGCGATTTCACCATTTTGGGGTTAAAGCAAGATTGGGCATATGAACTCTCCAATTCAATATTCCTGGAAACCGGTATTGACTTCAAACGGGTCGATGCCGACGACAATTTTACCAATTACGTCGGCAGAAACCCGGACGACCCGACCGCAGACGCAACGGGCTACTACCCGGTGGAGACGCGTACAACGTTTAAGAAAAACGGCACCCTCCTGGGTCTGTATCTTTCCAACCGGTTTCAAATTCTGGATCCCTTCACCCTTGAGCTTGGCGGACGGTACGATCGCGCTTCCTACACCAAAGACAGCGATTTCAGCCCTCGCGTCAATGCCCTGTTCAAGTTGGCAGAAAGCAGCAACCTACGGTTGGGTTGGGGGACCTACCGCCAGATGCAAAGCATTGAAGATGTGACGGTATTAAATGGCCAGGACAGATATTCCCCCTCTGAACGCTCCAGACAATGGACAGCAGGATTTGAACACGGATTTGTCAACGGGGCCAAATTGCGTGTGGAAGGATACTACAAACGGGGTTCAAACCTGAGACCTACATACAGAAACTGGGTCTCAGCACCCGACATCTTTCCTGAGACCAACGAAGACCGGATTCTGGTCTATCCTGACAAATCGACCTCCAGAGGGATGGAAGTCTATTTCACACAGAATATTGGGAAAAAACTCTCGATCAGAGGAAGCTATGCGCTTGCAAAAGTGGAGGAACAAGTCAGTCGAGTGGACAATGTCAACGACCCTTTAGTGCTCCAATTTGATCGGAAGCATCCCAATCCTCAAGACCAGCGGCATGCATTAAACCTGGACTGCACCTACCGGCCAAATGATGCCTGGTCGATCAACCTGTCCTACGCCTTTCACGCCGGATGGCCTGCGACACTGCAAGGCATGTTTGAAGTCACCGGAGACGATGGCCAGAAAGACTTCGCCGTAAGACCCCTCAAGCTCTACGGCGGCAAATTGCCCGCCTATCAGCGGCTGGATGTACGCGCGACCAAAAGGTTCTCAACATCCCGAGGGGATGTGCGTTTCTTCTTTGAAGTAGTGAATCTCACAAATCACAGCAATGTGTTCGCATACGACTATTTCAAAGTACGGAGCAACAATGGTGATTTCAGACTCGAGAGAGACATAGAAAAATGGTTCATCATTCTACCCTCAATCGGGATCAGTTGGAGTGGCGGTTTCTAGCCTAACGCCCAACACATGGGAGAATATGTATGAAGAAACTGTCGTCCATCTATACAGGACTGTGGATCCTCATTGCCTCAAGTGTTGGGGCAAACACACACTCACTCAAACAGGATGTTCAAGCCCTTTTAACCTGGGAAAATTCGGGCATCGTCGCCCTGGGGATGGGCGCAGCGGGAATGGTGCATCGATGGGACGACAACCTGGTCGGACAGGCGGAAAACAATCCCATTCTAAAAGCAACAGCGGGCCCGTCCAACATCTACGGATCAAGCACATTCAACCTGACAACAACCCTGGGACTTTGGCTGATCTCCAAAGCCGCCCAAAAACCAAATCTGGAAGCCGTTTCTTCCGACCTGTTACGCGCCCTGTTATGGAATCAGGCACTGGTTTTCCCCATCAAACTCAGTGCACGCAGAAATCGCCCGGACGGAAGCAACCAACTGTCATTTCCATCCGGCCACACCGCCAACGCCTTTGCCATTGCAGGCGTGTTGCACAAACACTACGGCCCCCGGGCGGGCATTCCACTTTACGCCTGGAGCGTCCTGGTCGGCGGCGGCAGGATGAAAACCAACCGACACTTCCTCTCCGATGTGGTCGCAGGGGCCGCCATCGGACTTGCGGTAGGGCGGTCGATTTCACAGACGGAGCCTCAACAAATCAGCCTGTTACCTGTCCCCCTGTCAAAAGGCCTGATGTTGGTACTCACATTTAAAAAATAAGGACCAAATCGGATACTTAAAATCACAATGCCTCAGTGCGCTTCCAACCAGTTCTTCCCCACGCCAACCCGCACATCAATCGGCACCGATAGCACCAACGCGTTTATCATCTCTTTCGTCACCAGTTCACGCACCGCGTTCACCTCCTCCTCCGGCACATCGAACACCAGTTCATCGTGTACTTGAAGCACCAGTTTGGCTTTCAACCTCTCCGTTTTCAATCGCCTCGCAACCCGAATCATCGCCACCTTAATCATATCGCTGGCCGTACCCTGCACCGGCGTATTCACCGCCGTCCGCTCAGCAAACTCTCGCCGCTGGCGATTGGTACTCACAATCTCAGGCAAATACCGCCGCCGTCCCAACAGCGTCCTCACATATCCCTGCTCCTTCGCCTCCTTTACTGTCCGCTCCGTATACGCCTTTACCGCAGGATACGTCTCAAAATACTGGTTGATAAAATTCCGTGCTTCGACCATCGATAAGCCCAATCGGGAAGCCAGCCCAAACGGTCCCATCCCGTAGATCACTCCAAAATTCACCGTCTTTGCCCGGTCGCGCATCTCATCGGTCACAAAATCGGGCAACAGATTAAACACCATCGACGCCGTGTGACGGTGGATATCTTCCCCACTCTCAAACGCCGTCATCAATGCCTTGTCACCCGCTAAGTGCGCCATAATACGCAACTCAATCTGCGAATAATCCGCCGACAGTATCACCCATCCCGTGTCCCCCGGTACAAACGCGCGCCTGATCTGCCGTCCCAGTTCCGTCCGCACCGGAATATTCTGCAAGTTCGGATTCGACACCGATAGCCGTCCGGTCGCCGCCACGGCCTGATTGAACGACGCGTGAATCCGCCCTGTCTCCGGGTGCACCAGCTTAGGCAACACATCGACATACGTCGATTGCAGCTTCATCAATTCGCGATAATCCAGCAACCGCCCGGGCAACGGGTGCTCGTGCGCCAGCCGCTCCAGCACCGACTGGTCCGTCGAATACCCCGTCTTGATCTTTCGTCCACGTGTCAGCCCCAACTTCTCAAACAAAATCTGGCTGAGTTGCTTGGGTGAATTTACATTGAATTCCTCCCCTGCCAGATCATAAATATCTCCCACCAACACATCCATCATCTTGTGCAAATCTGCCGACATCTCCTCCAGATACGGCACATCGATCGACATCCCCGCAAACTCCATCTCTGCCAGCACGCTCACAAGCGGAATCTCCACATCCTCAAACAATTGCTTCACCGCCTGCTCTTCCAGCTTCGGCGCCATCACTTCTTTCAGCCGCAGCGTCAAATCGGCGTCTTCACAGGCATAATTCTTGGCGTCCTCTACGGGAACATCGCCAAACCCAATCTGCTTTTGCCCTTTTCCAATAAGTTCTACAATGGACGTCGTCTTGTGATTCAAATAGGTCATACTGATCGCATCCAGGGTGTGTTCCCGCCCCGAAGGATTAATCAGATAGGATGCGAGCATCGTGTCAAACGTTATCCCCTTCAAATCAACTCCCACCCGTTTCAACACCACTTCATCATATTTCAAGTTCTGTCCGACTTTGCCAACCTGTCCGTCCTCCAGCACAGGACCAAGCACTTCAAGTGCTGTCTCCAAATCCATATTGGGGCCTTCCTGATGCCCGACCGGAACATAAAACCCTTCCTGTTCTGCAACAGCAAGTGCGATTCCCACAATCTTTGCCTGCATCTGATGGACAGACGTCGTCTCCAAATCCACTGCAAAACAACCTGCCTCCCGAATGCGTTCCACAAGTCCTTCCAATTCTGAACGATCCGTAACAACCCGATAATCCACCGCCTCTTGTGTATCCGGCGGTCGATCGCTCATCAAATCTTCCAGCAGCTTATTGAACTCCAACTCTCGAAATAAATCCGCGACTCGATCCAGGTCGGGCTCCTGAACTTCCAACGTACTCAGATCCAACTCCAATGGCACATCCGTTCGAATGGTCACCAGATCTTTCGACAATCGGGCTTGATCTGCAAATGCTACCAGGTTTTTATCCACCACCTTTTTTTGTGGCCCCTCAACGGCAGCCTGTAAAACAGCCTCCAGATCCCCGTGTTCCAGCACCAGCCCCTTTGCCGTCTTTTCCCCCACCTTGGGCACACCCGGTACATTATCGGAAGTATCTCCCATCAAACCCAGTACGTCGATTACGCGGGCAGGTTCAACGCCGAACTTTTCCTTCACCCCTGCCTCATCAATCAACTCCGCATCCGCCCCGGTTCCACCTCGCAGGTTCAACAGCCGCACCTGTGATCCCACCAGTTGCATAAAATCCTTATCGCCGGTCAAAATCACAACATCCCACGCCTCTTCTGTGGCCTGTCGGGTCAGTGTCCCAATCACGTCGTCCGCTTCAAAGCCCGGCTTTTCCAGCACCGGCACATGGAGGGCATTCAGAATCTCCCGGATGCGACCCATCTGATTCTGCATCTCCTCCGGCATCCGCTCCCGAGTCGCTTTATACTCCGAAAACTGCTCGTGCCGAAACGTCTTCCCGCCTGGATCAAACGCCACCGCCAGATAATCTGGTTTGTGCGCCTTGCGCAGGTCCAGCAACGTTCTCGTAAACCCGAATGTAGCACTTGTATCTTCCCCCCTGGAAGTCACTAGGGGATTTCGAAAAAATGCAAAAAAGGATCGGTAGGCCAGCGCCGTTCCATCAATCAAAAATAACCGTTTGGTATCCGACATAGCTTCTCCGACATCATCGCAATCTGGTTTAAAAAAAGGACCCAATGTACGTAAACAATATAGCCTGCTTTCCTTCCCGATTCAACCCATACCCAGCCCGTTCTGTTCCTGTTGATCTCTTTCTGTTGATTCACTACCTTGAAAAACCCCGAACAATCAGATACCGAGAACAAAAAGGAACTTCATGTCAGCGTCTTTCCCACTCATCCGCCCCATGACCCAAGGCCC
>JAPUJS010000017.1 GCA_027296045.1 bacterium
GCTACAAGGAATTGCTTGAAAAAGGCGAAACCCGCTTCCGGATTGTCGCGACCGTCGATAATATCATCCACCGTGCCCAAGCATTCGCCGCCCAGATTGAGGCCATCACCGGTGACCCGGTTCGCACCTATACATCGGTCGACCAGCTCCTGAACGGAGAAAAAAATCTGGAGGCTGCCGACATTTGCAGTCCCCATGGCCTCCACCACATTTTGGCCTGCGACCTGTTAAAAGGCGGCGTGAACATCCTCTGTGAAAAACCGATCGGCATCACGATCAAAGCCACAAAAAAAATCATTGCTGCAGCCAAACGAAATAAAAAAATCGCCGCCACAGCCGAACAATGCCGACGCAGCCTCGGACAGCGCACCATCCACTGGGCCTTCCACAAAAGCGGGCTTCTGGGAGACCCCCGCCTCTGGTTTGCCATAAACTCGGGCTGGCAAGACCCCCGGAAAATCACAGACTGGCACTGGCGAGTCGATCGCAAACTGGGTGGATGCGGCATGGCCATGGACAGCGGTGCCCATTGGGTCGATACGATGCGCTACTGGTTTGGCGAAATCGACAGTGTCTATGCTCGGGTTGAACAATTCGAAACTCGACAGATGAAAAAGGGCGATCGCCTGGTCAAAGACACCCGGGAGGACTTCTGGACCAGCGTTTTCAACTTCAAAAGTGGCGTCATCGGCACCTGGTCCTGGACCATCAGCGCCCCGGGTAAAGGCTTCACCCAGCTCAACCTGACCGGCACCAAAGGCACCATTGTCGAATCCGACATCTTTCACCCCGCAGCCTTCCGCGCCCAGGGCGAATGCCAGCTTCTCAACGGCATCACCTACAGCATGGCCAAACTTCAGGAAATGTTCCTGGAAAGCCTGAGTCAAAGCCAAAAGAACCGCCTCTTCCCCTATGGCATCACCGCCGGGATGACGCTGGAACTCTGGGATTTTATCGACGCCCTCAGCACAGGCCGCAATGTGGAGATCGATGCCGAAGAAGGCCTTCGATCCAAAGCGGTTGGCGAGGCCGTCTACGAATCCGGCAAAACCGGCCAGGTCGTCAAGGTTAACGATGTGATCAAAGGCCGGGTGAATGCCTACCAGAAAGACATTGATCGGATGTGGAAACTCTAGCCCTAAGGTCCGAATCATGCAAAAAAGTCCTGGTGACTGGACCGTCACCAGGACTTTTTCTTTTCCAATCTCATTGGGTCAGGCTAATGCGTTACCGTCATGGACCGATGTTCCTCCAACTTATCTTCCAGCTCCTTCAGGAACCGCTCCAGCGGCCCTCGAACCATGTGGCGAAATTCTTCGCGCACGGTCTCACAATATTCGTGGGCAGCCCGCTTGAACACGTCGGCATTTTGCTGCAACGTCTGGTAATCATTCTGAACATGCTCAAGCCGATAGTGCAATGCTTGCATCAATTTGCTCCCATAAGGCTCGACACTGCGCTGCAACACCTCCTGTGTCCCCTGACAGAGACGGTCCAGGTGTTCCAACGCCTCATCCATAAAGGTCTTCACCTCGTCTACCTGCAGCGCCTGGCGAGTTGTCAAGATCAGGTGGTGCCCCTGCACCGCCAAACGGACCGCATCCGGAAAACGGCTCGGATATCGCTTCAAAGCCTGGGCCAGAAAGGACCAGTATGCTTTCCGATAGGTCCCCCGAATCCCCTGGCGCCACATCGAACGGAAAAATGCCTTTACCTCCGTCATTCCCAAAGTCGATTTGCGCTCAAACCCCGGGCCTTGATGCTCGAAGTGTGTCAACGAACGCTCGAAGAAAACCTCGGGACTGTTAAGCGTTTCCACCACATGGCGATGTCGATCCAGAAGTTCGTCCGGATCGATCAGTGGTTTGAAACTTAATTCTCGATTGAAGATCCCGGAGTCTCCCGTGTAGTTCGTATCTTCCACCAATCGGCCCAACCGCTTGAACCGCTTGTAGTCGGGTGTATCCCGCAACACCCCCAAAATCCCTACCATCGCCACGGGAATACCCGCCTCCTGAATAAATGCGATCATCCGATCGGCAATATCATCCGGGTCGGTATCCAGGCCCATGATAAATCCGGCCTGCACCTCAAAACCGGTTTTCTGTAGTTTCCGCACTTTGTCCATCAACGAGGTTGTGCCCTGCAAATTTTTCTGGGCACCCATAAACTTCAGGCTTTCTTCCACCGGCGACTCAATGCCGACAAACACCTTGTCAAATCCCGCAAGGCGCATCGCCTGCAACAATGCATCGTCGTCGCTCAAACGGATGCTGACCTGGGTGTGCAATTGGAACGGATACCCTCTTGCTTGCTGCCAGGGGATCACCTCTTCTTCCAGTGCCACCCGAATCTCTTCCCGGTTGCCCACAAGATTATCGTCCACCGCCATCAAAGCCCCGCGCCATCCTGCATCGTAGAGCGCATCCAATTCCTGAATCAGGTGGCTCTTTTCTTTGATTCGTGTTACCTTACCGTAAAGCGAAGGGATGTTGCAAAACGTACAGCTTTCCGGACACCCTCGGGTCATCTGTAACACCATACTGCTATAATCTTTGAAGTCGATCAGATCCCACCTCGGCAGGGGCGTCTGGCTTAAATTTTGAAACTCACCTCGCCGGTCAATGATTTCCCGCTTGACACCCTGTGGATCGGCCACCATCTGGTTGACCACATCCATAAACCCATTTTCGGCCTCCCCCAAATAAAACACCGCGTCCCCTTCCAGCCTATCGTAATACTGGGTGGGCAAAGGCCCGCCGTTTATAACCGGCACTCCCCGGGCATTGCACCGGGCCATCACTTCTTCCAGCGGATGCCAGTGAATGATCATGGACGACGTAATCACCACATCGGCCCAGTCCAGATCCGCATCTTCCAAATCCCGAATATTGATATCCACCAGACGTAACTGATATTCGTCGGGAATCATGCCGGCAATCGTCAGGAGTCCGAGGGGTGGAAACGCCGATTTCTTATCAATCATCTCCAGCGCTTCATCAAAACTCCAGAACGTAACAGGATTTTTGGGATAAATCAGTAACGCATTGGGCATACGACACATCCTTATGGTGTAGAATCCCGGTTGTAATAGCTGATATTTAAACTTAAATATAATATTTTTTTTTTATTGTCCTACTAAAAAAAAGTCCCTATCTTCTAGTTCCTATAATGGGGGTAACGCACCTCACAAATACATAAAAGTCAATATATTGCTACATTGAAAGCCTGAGTAACTTATATCCCATCGTCCTCGATGGAATTTTCCAGGGAGCACCCATGTCTGATCCAACACAAACGGCACTGACTTTCGAAGAAATACAGCTCTTCCGCCACAATGGCTATCTCAAGCTCGGAAACTGTCTGCCTGAAGATACGGTCGAACGCCTGAAGGCCGCCATCTGGAAAGACATCAACGATGAGGCCGAACCCGTCGTTCGAGATTCCGAAGGCCGTGTCGTGCGTCTCTCCGCCCTGGTCGACCGGGATCCCATTTTCCTGGAAACCGCCTCCAGTTCCCTGGTCTTGGATCCGCTGGAATCTCTGATGGGCCCCAATATTGAACTCATCAAAAATCGGCATAATCACGCCACCTTACGCCTCTCGTCGGAAAAAAAATCCGGCCTGCACCGGGATGTCAAACAGTGGAGCCGCACCATCTTTACCGTGCTCTTCTATCTGGAAGAGACCAACATGGAAAATGGCTGTACCCTCCTGGTTCCCGGATCCCACCACTTTCCGGGTATCACCGGCAAAATTGGGGAGGACCCCTGGACCCAAACTCTGGCCGAACAGGCCGTTCCGGCACCGATGCCCACCGGCGGTCTGCTGGTCATCGACAGCATGATCATGCACAGGGTCGGTCAAAATAAGACCAGCAACTCCCGCATGAGCATGACCATGGGGTATCACAGCGTGGACGAACTGAACGACATGCCCAATCCCAAGCGCATTGTGGTTCTCGGGGAAGGACTCTACAGTGGAAATGACCTGAAGCTTCAAAAATAGCCTTTCCAAACAGATTTCCCTCCAATCGCAACCCATACCACCTGTCGCCAAACATCGTGCCAACAACCCTGGACCCATTCTACAAAAACAGACCCTGAAAGCCTCTCTCGGGCCAAATTCAATTTTCAGAGGAACATCCATGTCTTCTCCCAACATCGTTCTCATCATGTCCGACCAGCACAACGGCTCGGTCATGGGTTGTGCCGGAAACCCCATTGTGCAAACGCCCCACCTGGAT
>JAPUJS010000170.1 GCA_027296045.1 bacterium
GCAACAGTTGAAAGAGGAGACCATCGACATGGTTATTAAAGGCTTTGACCAAAACCAGCTCGACCCCGAATTCGCCGACCAGGTCATGAAACGCATTGGCGTGGTTGGCGCAGAAATCGGCGATGAAAACGGCAATCTCTGGCTTTCCACCGAAGACAATCAACGCTTCATCATCCGCATGCCGCGCTCTGAAATCCAGTCCATTGTCGAAGGCCAGATGCCCGGCATTTTAGAACACCGCAAAAGCATGGCCCTGGTCACCGACCCCGATGAATTTCCAAAAGATAAAGAAGAAGATGTCTTTTGTTTTCTCGACAGCCTGCTGAAAGCATTTTCCCTCAGCCTCACCGGCGTCATCCTCGACGCCAAAGAAGGCACCACCCTTGCCCGGGCGGTTGTCGAAGGTGGAGGCGCCTCCAAAACCCTGCCCCTCAAAACTCGGGACGCCATCGCTCTGGCAGGACGAATGCAGGCCCCCCTCTACGCCACCACGCGCATCCTGGACGGCGTCAGTTTCGGGGAAGGCATTGACCCGGTTCCCAAACAGGACGCCCTGAATGCCATCGAAACCGTCGACGAACAGGCCACCTGGACACGCCTGCTCAGACAGGCCATAGAAAAAGGTGCCCCTCAAATCCGAGTGACACCCACCGACGATGGAGCCGAAATCCACTTTGGAAACACCACCGAGACCCTCACCTCTGAAACCTACGGCAATTTGCGTAATTTCCTGAACGGCCTCCTTGAACAGGGCCAGAGCACCCTCTATTCCCGCATGAACAATCGGCAATTTCGCCTCAACATTGCCACATCCACAACCGCGGAAAAACCCCACTCGGCTTTCACAGTCGAGATTCATCTTGAATCAAAATAATTCACAACTATTTGATAAATAAAAAGAAAGCGCCTCTATCCCTAAAATGAGAGGCGCTTTTTTTATAGGCTTCCTTGACAGTTGTTTAGGTTAGGGCAAATTGAAGCCTTACAGAAAGTTGTTGCTGAAGCTCGAATTCCTGATACCAATTAAAACACAAAATGGCGTCATACACGCACAGACTAATGCAAAATATCTGCATTTATTTTATATAAATACATATTTATTAAACAGTTATTGAAATAGAGTTATTTTATCTGCGCAGGGAATATTGGTCTGAAGTGGGTATTATTCTGTCCCTTATCAAAGTACCCGCCAAAATTCCGGATGAACCGATAAAATCAATGAATCAGCTTAAAAAATCTACCCGATCGACCGTGCTCACCTCAACAGAGGAACACCCCAAGCACCTTCAGCCAGCCTTGCAAACCCTGGATCAATTGCGTACTTTCAAGTGTGTGGGATGGACTTGCACACCTATCAGTCCGACCACAAAACATCCAGTGCAGGAATCAGAAAACTCGAAATCAACAGACCAATAACATAAGGATACTCCCCTATGGACCTCTCTAAGCAGCCCCCCCGTCGCCCCTCTAACTTCTCCATCGTCGGCATTTTAAACCTGGCCCGCATGATAGACAAGGCTCGGGCTGACAACGACGAAACCCTTGGCGAATATGTCTACGGAGATAACTCCGGCCTGGACAAAATCTTGCTCGAATTCCTGGACATCTCCGCCGACGATTTCGCCGATACCGCCGGACGCTACAGCGATGAAGCCCTGGGCGAATGGGTCTTAAAGGTCTCCGAAAAAACCGAAGCGGAAATCAACGCCTTCAACGACTTCCACATGAAACGCGAGCCTGAAGATGATGCCGGGAAAGGCCGCTTAAAAGCCCGCGTTGAAAAATTCGCCCCCGGCAACACAGACATCAAAACCGTCCTTCAGTCCATCGAACTCGACGACTGGGGCGATTTTCGCGAAGTCGACCTCACCGCCCGTGCGCCCCGAACTCCCTATTGTCGAGACGTTGCCGGAATCTATGCAGCCGCCCGACTGGCCGACAAAGCCCGTGCCGATAAATGCGGCAAACTCCACGACTATATTTATAACTGCCCCATCGATGAAGCCCTGCTCAAATTTCTAAACATCTCCGCCGAAGCCTTCCAGGAATCCGCCTACCACAACCCCAACGATTTGGAACTCACCGACTGGGTATTTCAAAACACCAACTGTATCCGCGCCGAAATATCCGCCTTCAATGCCCATATCGCCCAAAAAGGGCCGGATACAGACGAACTACGTGACATCTTTGAAAAAAGTGTGAATCGGGTTGCCCCCGGACGCACCGATATCACCACCTGGTTCGACCTCCTCGACCTGGACGACGAACACAGCTACAATACCGTCGACCTCACCCGCCACGCCCCCAGGAGTCCCTACGACCTGTCTGTGGGGGGCATCGCCTCGTTTGCTCGACTGATCGACAAAGGCCGGGCCGCGCTTTCCGACACCCTGGGCGACTTTTGGTTTGGCGATGACTCTGGCATCGACCGTCGCGTTCTCGAATTCCTCGGCGTTTCCGAAGAGACCTTTCGAGCCGCCCTTCAGGAGAACCCCACAGACGCCGACATCCTGTCCTGGCTGGAAAAGACCGCCCCCAAATCTGCCCTGGAGATCGAAGCCTTCAACGATCAAATCTCTCAATTCGGCCCCCCGGAAGAACGGCTGGCCTGGTTTCAGGGCATGATCTCCAGAATCGATCCATCTCGCACCGACATCGACACCTTCTTTGCCCTGATGCACCTGGACGACCAGGTCTCCTTCGCCCGACTCAAAGTCGGGGTGTAAACACACCCGATCGAGAAAGCCGGGAGATACGGCCTTGAATCACCTGAACAGATCGTTAATCGCAGTCACCGGTTTCCTCGGTCTCCACATCCTGATGGTGTTCTGGCAATCGGCCGGTTTGTGGGGCGTCGATATGCTATCCTATGTCTCGACCTGGATTCAGGGACTTTTTATTTTCCTGAGTGGCCTGCTGGTCTATGCCGGACTTCGACAGATGCCCCAACCGATGTTCGAACGATTCTCCTTCCCTGTCACTCCCTTCCTGATCATCCTGGCTATCCTGGCTTTTATCGGACTTCGCTCGGCCATCCACCTGCTCGGCGATGGCTATCTCCTCATCCGAGAACTCGAAGAAGGCGTTCTCATCTCGCTCCACAAAAACGAGCCCCTGTCCCTGTGGCTTCTTGCTACCCTGCACAACACATCTCTTTCGGCCGAAACCACAGGCCGTCTATATAGTGTACTATCCGGCATTTTCTATGTGTTCCTCACCCTTCCGGTTTGCCGCCTCTTAGGTCAAAATCGTCTCGAAAAAATTCTGATCCTGGCATTTCTCATCACCCCGGGATTCCTCCAGTTATTTTTTGGCTACATTGAAACCTATTCCCTCCTTTTCCCCTTCATCCTGCTCTACCTTCTATTCGGTTTTCAGACCCTTCGAAACAATCTGCCCATTTGGAGACCCGCTGCCCTGCTGGGCCTCCTGATCCCGCTTCATTTCGCCACCGCATCCTTCCTTCCGTCCCTGTTGGCGCTTATCGTGTTTCGGGCGAGGATGGAAAACCGTCTGAATCTGAAACACCTGCTCGTCTCGCTCGGGGTTCTGCCAGTTACAACCTTGCTTCTTTTTCTGGTCCTGGACTTTCATCCCCTGATCTATCTGATGCAGGAAAGCGGATCACACTTTCTCCCCCTTCTATCACCGTCCGACATTTCGCCTTACCCCTTGCTGTCTCTCCAACACCTCTCCGATTTTCTCAACCAACAACTCCTGGTGATCCCGTCCACCCTCCTGGTCCTCCCGCTCGCTTTTGGCGCCCGCAGCCCTCGAAACCCCGACCGCTCCTTTTTGCTCATCGCAGCCCTGTTTCCCCTTCTTCTGAGCTTTCTGGGCAACCCCAAAATCGGCGCTTTCCGCGACTGGGACGCCCTGGCATTGCCCGCTGTGCCCCTCACACTCTGGGCCGCCCTCTTCCTGATGGTTCGAATTCAAAACCCCCACCAACAGATCCGTATTGGCTTTCTCATCGGCAGTGCAACCGGACTCCACACCCTGCTCTGGGTTGGTCTAAATGCCCATTCGGTCTCTTCCGAGGACAGGTATCAACACCTGCTCCACACCTCCCACCTCTCGCCCTATGCCCGGAGCTTCGGTTTTGAAAGCCTGGGTACCTATTATCGAGAACAGGGCCGCGTCAATCAGGCCTTAAAAGCCTATCAAAATGCCCTGGACATCAACCCAGACCACCCCCGATACTCGCAGATCATCGGGCTCCTCTACTATCAACAAGGCCAGTACCAGGAATCGATCTCATATTCTCAAAAAGCAATCGAGATCCAACCCGACTTTCTGGAAGCCATCAGGAACCTGGGGAATGCGTATATCAGACTGGGCGAATCCCAAAAGGCAATCCCATTCCTCCAGGAAGGCCTGGAGCAAGACCCGAGCAATTCCCAGATCCACAACAGTCTCGCGGCAGCCTACTTCAGCCTGAACCAGCATACAAAGGCGATCCACCATTTTCAAAAAGCCATTGCCTTCGACGCCCAAAACCTGCAGGCCTATTATAATCTGGGTACGTTGTATGGAGAACTGAGGGAGATACAGAATCAGCGAGCATGTTTCCAAAAAATCCTCGAACTGGACCCATCCTACCCGCGTGCAGCAAAAATCCGAACCTGGCTCAAAGCAAACCCCTGACACAATATGTCTCTGGCATTTTTTAAATTTCCCCTTATTTTAGATTTATGTCCGATCCCATCGAACTGCCCATCGACGACACCCTGGACCTCCACCTCTTTTTTCCCAAAGATGTCAAAACCCTGGTACCCGACTATCTCGAACTGTGCCGGGAACGCGACATCCTGGATGTCCGCATCGTCCATGGCAAAGGCACGGGCGCCCTGAGACGAACCGTTCACGCCATTTTAGACCGCCTCGCCTTTGTGCACCACTACCAACTGGCCGGTATCGACGGCGGAAGCTGGGGCGCCACCCTGGTCAAGCTCTCGCCGTTTCAAAACCGGGAGGACGCACCATGAAAAACGGAATTCCGGACCTGGACCTGATCGATTACCTCCAGAACGCCACCCGCATCCTCATCTTCACCGGTGCCGGCATCTCCACCGCCAGCGGCATTCCCGACTTTCGCGGGCCCAACGGCGTCTGGAAAGTGCGCCAGCCCGTCTACTACCAGGACTTTATGGCCTCCGAAGAAGCCCGCATCGAATCCTGGGATCAAAAACTGGAAGGCTGGGCGGCCTTTGAAAACGCGATGCCAAACGCCGTCCACAAAGCCATTGCCGATCTGGAAGCTGCCGATAAAATCGAAGCCGTTATCACCCAGAACATCGACGGCCTCCACGCCCGGGCAGGCACGACCCAAGACCACCTCATCGAACTCCACGGCACCAACGCGGCCATCGAATGCCAATCCTGTGGTGCCAGAAGTGATCCCGAACGCCACTACGCCGCCTTCCGGCGCACCCGCAAACCTCCGGTGTGTGCCTGCGGCGGCTTCCTCAAAACCGCCACTATCTCCTTCGGCCAAAACCTCCTCGAAGACAACCTCTACCGGGCCACCAACGCCGCAGGCCAGGCCGATCTGGTCCTCTCACTCGGGTCCACCCTCTCCGTCTACCCGGCCGCTTCCTTCCCACTCCTGACGGCTCGAAAGGGTGCCCCGTATATCATCATCAACCAGGGCGAAACCGACCACGACAACAGTCCCGCCCTCAGCCTCCGCTTAGAAGGAGATGTCACCGAACTTTTCCCCCCGGCAGTCGAAGCAGCCCTGTCCTGATCCTGAATCCCTCAAATGGCAGGTATCCGACCGTTAGAAAGCGCTCTGTACCAATCCACTTCTGCACATCGACATTGGAGGAGCACCCCCTTGCAGCACATTTTAAACGTGATTGAAGTTCGCATCCTCGGGTCCCTCATGGAAAAAGAAAAAACCACGCCCGAATACTATCCGCTCACCCTCAACGCCCTCACCCGCGCCTGCAACCAGAAAAACAACCGCAACCCCGTCGTCAGCTTCGACGAAAAAACGGTGGCCGCCACCCTCGACACCTTAGGCTTCCACAAAGACCTCACCAAGCGCATCCTCTCCGACGACAGCCGCGTGCCCAAATACCGCCACGACCTCACCAAGACCCTGAACCTGACCGATGCCGAGCTTGCCGCCCTGTGTGTCTTGATGCTCCGAGGCCCCCAAACCCTGGGCGAAATCCGGGGCCGCACCGAACGCCTTCACCCCTTCGAAAGCCTGGAAGAAGTGGAACAAACCCTTCAGGCCTTAATCACCCGCGAACCCCCACTGGCCACTCAATTGCCCCGCCAGATGGGCCGCAAAGAAGCCCGCTTTGCCCATCTCCTTTCGGGAGAAGTCGAAACCGAAGAACCGGATATTACCGAACCCGCCGTCCTGGAAATCCGCGCCGACAACCAACGAATGGATCAACTCGAAGGGGAAGTACAATCCCTCAAAGGGGAACTCCAGGACCTCAAAGATCAATTCACCGCCTTCAAACAACAATTTGAATAATAGCGTTCTGAGTTCATCCATACCTGGAACCCAAAACTCGAAATCCGGAACCGAAACCATGCCCGATCCCACACAACTCCCGCACCTGCTCAACCTCCTGGACGACGATTCTGAGACCGTCCAAAAATCGCTTTCCGAAGCCTTCGCAGCCTTCGGCCCCGACCTGGAAAGGGAACTGGCCAACCTGTCTGATCCTCCCGACGAACAGGCCTTGCGCCAGATTAGAAACCTCGTTCACCAGGAACCCCTCGTTTTTCCAGAGCCCCGGTTCTCCCCCGGCCAACTGGTCTGCCACCGCCGCTATGGATATCGCGGCGTTGTGGTCGATTTTGACCTCACCTGCCAGGCCAACGAAGATTGGTACCAAAACAACCAGACACAGCCCGACCGCAACCAACCCTGGTATCACGTCCTGGTCCACAACTCCGACACCGCCACCTACACCGCCCAGACCAGCCTCCAGGAAGATGAATCCACAGAAGAAATCCATCACCCGTATATCTCGGTCTTCTTCTCCGATTTCAAGGACGGTCGCTACATCCGCAACGACCGTCCCTGGCAAACGTAAAAAAACCTGTGGATGTCCCCAAACTCGGCCCTTCCACAACCGCTTTCTCGGAGGATGGTTTGCGAGCTGGCGAGCAAACCACGCGTTTCTGCCCTGCACCGTTTGTACCCGAAGCACGACGCCAGGACCTACTACAAAACCAAATTGGAAATTTTTTAAAAACACCCTCCCATGCTCACCTCCGACCTCCTCATCACCCGACGCCGCGGTCCCTACCTGGAACCCCGCTATATCGACCCCACCGCGCCATCCATCATCGACCTGGCCGCCGACATCATCCATATTTTTTCTGCCCACCAGGGCCAAACCCGGCGCGACCTCCACACCGCCCTCGACACCCGGGCCGGCGATGCCACCGACTATCGGGTCCAGCGCGGCCTGGCCAAACTCTTAGCAGACGACCGCTGCGAATTCCGCATCCACAGCGCCGTCGAACCGGTCGAACTCCGGGAACGCATCTTCTCGCTTGCCCGGGAAAACCACCCCATCGTCCGCGAGCCCGACGTCATCTACCCCGTTACCCGGGACCACATCCTGGACCAGGTTGCCCTGGAACACCACACCTCCACCGAAGAAATCGCCAACAGCCTCTACGCCGACCTGTCCGACAACCACATCCTCGACCATTTCGACACGCCAGACCCCGCCTGGATTCTCCACCGCTACAACGTCGCCCTGGCCCAGGCCATGTTCTACCGCTGTGCCCGCATGCGCATCTCCGTCCACCGCAACCTGCCGGTTCGTTACAAGCAACTCTTCAAATTCATCAAATTCTTTCGCCTCATCCACGACATCCGCGGCGACCGGGATGCCGGCTATGAAATTGTCCTGGACGGTCCGGTATCCATGTTTCGCCTCTCCCAGAAATACGGCCTCCAGATGTCCGTTTTCCTGCCCGCCCTGCTCCTGTGTACCCGCTGGAAAATGGAAGCCGAGATCGCCCTCAAAGACGGCAGCACGGGCACTTTTGTGCTCGACGAACACCACAACCTGATCTCCCACTACAAAGACCAGGCCGTCTACGACTCTCTCTTAGAAGAAACCTTCGCCGCCCGTTTCGAAAAGGCCAAAACCGACTGGCAACTCGAACGCGAAACCGAACTCATCAACCTCAAAGACACCGTCTTCATCCCCGACTTCGCCTTTTCCCACCCGGACGGACGCACGGCGCTTCTGGAAATCGTAGGTTTCTGGCACCCCGACTATCTTCGCCGCAAACTCGACAAACTCCGAAGGGCCGCCCGCAAAGACCTCGTCGTGGCCGTCTCCCGCGACCTTAACGTCCAGGAAGACGATTTCAAAAACATCCCCGGCCACGTCTTCTTTTTCAAAAACCGCATCCAACCCAAAGACGTGATCGAACGCCTCAACACCATCCGGCCAGAAGACTGTGTCAGGGATTGAATTTAAAGTTCGGGAACGGTATATTATGTAAATACCGGGCGCAACCATCCCCCGCCCGGATGGATCAAATAGAAAAACCCATCACAAACTCAAGGAGCGCTGTATGTCGTCCAACCGCTATGCCTATCTATTTATTTCGCTTCTAACATTATCCATCGCCTGCACCCCCGCCAGTCAGCTCAGCACCCCACCACAACAACCCCCCTCGCCACAGGCCGAGCAACAGCAAAACATCGCGCCCCCAAAACACCCCCTCGACAAATCCGAATACCGCCGCTTTGTCCTGGAAAACGGCGTCAAAGTGCTCCTGGTCTCTGACTCCCGATTCAACAAATCGGCCGCCTCGGTGCTGGTGGGCGTGGGCTCGCTTAGCAACCCGCGCAACCGGCTGGGCCTGGCGCACTTTTTAGAACACATGCTCTTTTTGGGCACCGAAAAATATCCGGGCGTAGACGACTACGGCACCTATTGGAAGCAAAACGGGGGCTATAAAAACGCCTACACTTCGTCGGACCACACCAACTACTACCTCGAAATCAACCACGACGCCTTCGAAGGTGCCCTGGACCGTCTGTCCCAATTTTTCATTGCGCCCCTCTTCACCGAGACCTATACCG
>JAPUJS010000171.1 GCA_027296045.1 bacterium
CCACAGGACGGTGCGCTAATAAAACAATTGCTAAACGTCGTTCCCTCATTCACCAGCCGATCCAGATTGGGCGTATCCATATAGGGATACCCAAGCGCAGCAATCGTATCAAACCGCTGTTGGTCTGTAATGATCAAAATAATATTCGGTCGCTCGTCTGCCATACGTCCTCCCTATAAGGTCTTCCAATTCTGATACACATACCGCACAATCGGTACATCCGCATCACACCAGTTTAATTCCACTAGTTTTTCGGGATCGCACCAGATAACCTGTTCATGCTCTTTGACCGTCAACATCCCACCTTCCAGTCGACACAGATAAGGAATCAAACAAATCGTCCTTTCCCCATCGCCCAACCGGGATTCGGGCAGTCGCTTATAAGGCTGGATCTCCAGGTTCAATTCCTCCTTTATTTCACGCCTCAAACAATCCGCCTCCGACTCCCCTGCTTCCACCTTTCCACCCGGAAACTCCCAGCGTCCAGAAAGATGCATCTCCGGCCCTCTTTGAGCAGCCAGAATGCGCCCCTCCTGAATCAATATGGCACAGGTCACCTGGATCATATCACACTTTCGAATCCCGAACCCGCTCACTTACAGCGTCTGACCATAAACGCCGATATCCGGTGTCGTAGGATCGTGGTGGTTGAAATCGTCCCGCAGACTCGTCTCAAGCCTGAAGCCTCTCTCCAGAAAGAACGCAACCGTCTCCTTTGAGGACCGGTCCAGGAAAATTTGCACATGACCTGCGTCCGGCATCGTTGCCTCAAACAACCTCTCGGTGCCACCTCGAAAGCGTGGGTGCACATACAGGTCCAGGACGTATGATACAAGATCCTCCTTACCCCAGCGGTCGTGGGGGCGAAGCACCGCAGTTCCCACGAGCCGACCATCCAGCAAAGTCAGAGCCTTCCAACGCATCTGGTCTTGGGCGGCACACTCCTGGATTCGCGTGAGAAAGTTCCCAACCAATGGGTGGTACGCATCCCCCTCCCGGGTCCACATCAAAGCCCGGTGCGGGTTCCAGTGTGCCCAGGTCATCTCCTCAACCTGTGCGTCCTCCGCCTCCCCGGAAAAGACGTCCTCCCAGGTGGATTGATTGTAGTGCTTCTCCATCCCCGTTCGACCGGAACGTTCCCACACAGCCTGGTAACCGACCTTTTCAAACAGCTTTTCAGCAGGACTCCCCGTGCGCGTTGTGAAAAAGCGAACCTTCCCGCCCCGTCCTGAAAAGTCTGCCTCCAGCGCCTCCATCAGGTTTCCGGCAATGCCAAGTTGACGAAAGGTTCTCGGCACGAAGGTGCTATTGATATACCCCACCGAAGCGCCATCGGTCGTGAAAATACACCCTGTAATCTCCCCACCTCGCAGCATCACAAAATATCGGGCTTCCAACCCCGGCACATCCTGGGTCAGCAAAAACCGATGAAAGTGGGAGCCTTCCGGCTCAGGCGTCGCATTCAAATAGGCACACAACCGCTTCTGCCAGTCGGCCCCGGGTGCAATAACAACCCCGAGTTCGGCCGACTGCCCATCCTTCAGAACCACATCTTTCATCTTGTGATATGACATCGAATTCCCTGCGCAAATCAGACTATATAACTACAGGAGAAAAGGCCGACAGATTACACGTTGCTGAGCCGATCCTGCACGGGCGTGTCCATATACGGGAACCCCAGCTCCGCAATCGTATCCTACCGCTGCTGGTCCATAATGATCAAAATAATATTGGGTCGTGTGTCCCCCATCAAAATTTCCTTTCTGAAAACTCCAAAATCTGATATTTTGTGACTCGGCTTCAATATAGGACATAAACTCAATCGAATAAACCGGATAATGACCCCACAACAATAGGCCCATCACTCACAGGGAGAGGGCCTTCAAACGAGAAGCAAGGAGGAAGAAATGAAGCTGGGTCTCAATTCAGTACTTTTCGGTGCCTGGGACATGGAAACGGCATTCAAACACACCGCCCAGGCCGGCTACGACGGGATCGAACTCTCTGCTATTCCTGGCATGAGCGATCACCTGAACCTGGACCGCTGGCAGGAACTCGGTCCCGAAATCAAACGCCTGTCTCAAGACTATGGCCTGGAACTCCTGGCCATGGAACAGCCCAAACAAGACCCGGAAACCATGGAAAAAGCGTTTCAGGCCGCCGTAGAAATCGGCATCCCCATTGTCAACTGCGGGCCAGGCGGAAACTCGGACGACGAAGCGTCCTTCCAACAATCCATCGATTCTTTGGGCAGCCTGTCTGAGATGGCCGAAAAATACGGCGTCACGCTCTGCGTCAAAGCCCACGTGGGTGCCAGCATCTACAACACGCCCACCACACTCAGAGCCATGGAAGCCATCCCCTCCAATGCCTTTGGCATCGACATGGACCCTTCCCACATTCATCGGGCCAATGAGAACCCGGTCGAAGCCATTGCCGCTGTCATCTCCCGCGTCAAACATGTACACATCCGCGACTGCAAAGGCCGCGAGCGTGGCCCAGGCGATCCCGAAAATCAGGCCAACGGTCGCGGCGACATCGACCTGGTAGGCTATATTCGCATCCTCCATGAAAATGGCTATACCGGTCCGGTGAACCTGGAGGTCATTGGCACCAAACGCCTGGAATACAGCCTGGAACAGTGTTGCATCGTGGGTGCAGAAACCCGTGGTCATATGCAAGCCAGTCTCCAGGCCTGCGGCGCAAGATAACCAAACCCCCATCTCTTTCACAACCGCGTTGTTTGCGCGAACCTTTCCCATCCCTCCACACACCTCCCGCTTTCGTGGGGGCAACATGCGTCAAGGTCCTGCACTTATTGTACCTTGAGTACAAAGTCCGGGCCTATCACAAGGCCAAATTCGAAATTTTTTTGAAAAGGATACCCATGTCCCAACCCAACGTCCTCTGGATCTACGGCGAAGACCTCTACCCCAACCTGGCCTGTTACGGCACCCCGGTCGTGCAAACCCCCAATATCGACCGCTTCGCCACCGAAGGTGCCCTCTTCAAAAACGCCTTTGTCACCTGCCCGGTCTGCTCACCCAGCCGCTCGGGCATCATTACCGGCCGATACCAAACCAGCATTGGTGCCCACAACCACCGAAGCAAACGCGACACCCCGCTTCCCGATGACGTACGCCTCATTACCGACTATTTCCGAGACGCCGGCTACTACACCTGCAACAGCCCCGGCCCCCCCTTTGACAAACCCGGCAAAACCGATTTCAATTTCCAGCGCAAAGGCGCATTTGACGGCATCGACTGGTCTGAACGAGCAGCGGGTCAGCCCTTTTACGCCCAGAACAACATCACCGATACCCATCGCTATTTCACCCCAGACCCCGAAACCCCCCTTGACCCAGGCGCGGTCGAAATCCCCCCCTACTATCCCGATCACCCCCTTGTCCGCAAGGACTGGGCCATGTATCTGGAAAGCGTGCAAATCTTCGAAAAAAAAGTCGGCCAGGTCCTCCAACGCCTCGAAGACGAAGGCATTGCCGACAACACCATCGTCTTCCTCATCTCCGATCACGGTCGCGCCCATATCCGTGACAAGCAATTCCTCTACGATGGCGGCATCCGCGTACCCTGCATCGTGCGCTGGCCCGGCCACATCGAGCCCGGCAGGGTTTCCGAAGCCCTCGTCAGCGGCATCGACTTCGCCCCCACCGCCTTAAGCCTGGCTGGCCTCGACGTCCCCGAATCCATGCAAGGCCAAATCTTCCTCGGCCCCAATGCCCAACAACGAGACGCCATCTTCTCCGCCCGAGACCGTTGCGATGGAACCGTCGACCGCCTCCGCTGCATCCGTACCCAACAGTACAAATACATCCGTAACTTTTACCCCGACCGCCCCTACATGCAATTCAACGGCTACAAAGAACACCAGTACCCCCTCTGGACCCTGGCTCCCATCCTCCACAAACAGGGCAAACTCACACCCGAACAATCCCACTTCCTGGCCGAAACACGCCCCAAAGAAGAACTCTACGATCTCCAAGCCGACCCCCACGAAGTCCACAACCTGGCAAACGACCCCGCCCACCAGGCCACCCTCACAGAACTCCGAGATCGCCTCAACACCTGGATCGAAGACACAAATGACCAGGGCGCCATCCCCGAAGACCCCGCCCTGATAGAAGACGAAGTCCAAAAAATGCAGCAAAATTTCCAGAGCCGAATGCAAGCCCTGGGACTGAGCGCCGACACCTCGCCCGAAGAACACCTCGCCTATTGGGAAAAGGAATTACTCGGGGTGTAGCTTGATCGCAGAGGGCCGCCGAGAAGCGCAGAGGGCCGCTGAACCATACCACCCACATCCCAATGCAGGATCACGGAGGGCCACAGAAAAGCACAGAGGGCCACGAAAACCCCCCACCCTACACCGCTGGATCGCAGAAGAACGCAGAGAAGCGCAGAGGGCCACAGAGCCACACCCAACAACCCCCCCCAGAACCAACAAACAGCTCATTACACAAAAGAGATTACAACACTATAAGTCCGGCCTTCCAGGAGCGACATTCGCTGCACACAGCGCAC
>JAPUJS010000172.1 GCA_027296045.1 bacterium
AGTTCTTATATCGTGCCAATTTACGCACCTTGCGAAACTTAATTGTTCACTCCGATACCCGTGTACTGTCCAGAATTCTCAATGCCTATTCCGTCAAGGCAGAGCGTGAATTGATTGCCGATGCACGCGTTGTGAACAACCATCTTATCGTGCTCAATTGTATCGGTGCCATTTATGATGTTCCCATGGATGCCCTAACAACCTTTGGCATCCATGACTTGCGAAATTTTAAAGTGGAAGAAGATGGCAGTTATCTCTACTGGCCCACTTTAGATCTGCATCTGGATATCCAGAGCATTCGAGAAATCACAGATGAAGCATTTAGAGAAAAAGCCAGAATAGAACGCCTCCAGAGTGACAGTGCGTTTGGCCGTGCGATTGCCACATTTAGAAAACAAAACGGACTCGTGCAAACAGACATCACAGGCTTGTCCGAACGCCACGTCCGACGCATCGAAAATGGGGCAAGTACAAAAATCGCATCTCTCAAACACTTCGCCCAAGCACACAATTTAAAACTCAATGATTACCTCAACGAACTCGCCGGCATCATGTAAACCCTCACCTGCATCCGGGAAACAACGGTGCGAAGTGTAACTCAAAAACCACCTTGTTTTGTAATCTTTATCCCCTGTCAACAGGCCCCGGAGCTTGTGCCCCGGGACCTTTCATTTAGGCTTGACTTTCCCCGCCGATCCCTGCATAAATGTGTTTTCCACTTTCACTGATTAGGAATTGAACTGGACGAAGACGCGTTGGAAGACAAAATTGACCACAACTGGAAAAACCGGGAAAGCTACCATCCGGATGACGGTTCGGTCGTAGACTGGTAAGGAGAGACTCCATGGAAAAACACCTCACACTCGAAACCGTTGACTGCTTTGTCGAGGCCTTTGAAGATGACCCCAAAAACCGCCTGGCCCTCAACGCCGTCACCCAAACCGACATCACCACAGTTGCGCTCAACCGGGACGTGGTCAACCGTGTCGACCACACCTACTCGCATCTCATTGAAACCCCCAAAGTCACCAACCAGAAAAGCTCCGGAAGATGCTGGATGTTTGCCGGACTCAACGCCCTCCGGTTGGAGACCCTGAAAAATCTGAACCTCGACCAATTTGAATTCTCCCAGACCCATCTCATGTTCTGGGACAAATTGGAAAAATCCAATTTTTTTCTCGAAAACATCCTGGAAACCTGCAACGAACCCCTGGACGGCCGTCTGATACAGTGGCTGCTCTCCCAGCCGCTTTCCGACGGTGGGCAATGGGACATGTTTATCAATTTGATTGAAAAATATGGCGTCGTTCCCAAATCTGTCATGCCCGAAACTCAGAGCAGCAGCAACTCTCGAAGGATGAACAGCATGGTCGTGCTCAAACTCCGAGAATGCGCATCGATCCTGCGAAAAATGCACGGCCAGGGCGGTCCCATCGAAGCCCTGCGAGAGGCCAAAGGCAAAATGCTGCAGGACATACACCGAATTCTCAGCATTCACCTGGGCAAACCGCCAACCCAATTTTCCTGGTCGTGGCGAGACAAAGACAAACAGTTCCACCGCAAAGAAAACATGACACCTCAGGAGTGCTACAAAACATTCGTCGGTGTCGACCTGAACGATTACGTCTGCCTCATCAACGCCCCAACAGAAGACAAGCCCTACAACAAACTGTACACCGTTCAGTATCTCGGCAATGTCGTTGGAGGACAAATCGTCCGCTATGTAAACGTGGATATGGCCACCTTGAAACAGGCCACAGTAGAGATGGTCAAAAACGGAGAAGCCGTCTGGTTTGGCTGTGATGTGGGCAAAATGTTTCAACGAGACCTGGGCATTTTGGACCTGGACATCCACGACTATGAACTGGTCTACGGCACCGATTTTTCGCTCGACAAAGCCGGTCGCCTGGACTATGGACACTCCCGCATGACCCATGCGATGGTCCTGACAGGCGTGGACCTCGATCACGACGAACAGCCGCGCAAGTGGCGTGTTGAAAACAGCTGGGGCACCGAACATGGCGACAAGGGCTATGAGATGATGACCGACGCCTGGTTCGAAGAATATCTCTACGAAATCACAGTACACAAAAAATATCTTTCGGATGAGCTGCTGAACCTGTTGGATACCGACCCGATTGTTCTACCCCCCTGGGATCCGATGGGTTCTCTGGCAACATCAAGATAGGGAAACCGATTCGATGCACCACAGCACAGGGATGGGGTGGCTTCTGGTCAGCCTGATGGCGATCGGCGTGTTGCCCTGCCAGGCCGAAGAATATGCCCTGGTCCGTCTAGATACCATGGTTGCCATGGAGGATGGCGTCCAATTAAACACCACCGTATTTACCCCCGATGCACCGATACCAACCGGCGGATGGCCCGCAATTATTTATATCCACGGCCTGGGCGGCAGCAAAGCGATTCGTCCAACCGAGGCACTGGCCCAACACGGATATGCCACCCTGGCCTATACGGTTCGGGGGCAAGGCCGGGGCCGAAACGGAGCTCCCTCGGAAGGCGTTTCGACGGTTTGGGGTCCCCGTGAAGTCAAAGACCTCAAAGCCATGATCGCCTGGTTCAAATCCAGCCAGCCAGTCCACCCCGACCGGGTGGGCATCACAGGCAGATCCCAGGGCGGGATTCACAGCTGGATGGCCGTTGCTCACAACCTGGGCGTGGCGGCCGCCGTGCCGCAAAATTTCACCGCCGGTAGTATCGCAACCATAAATCGTAGCATTCACAAAAACATGGTGGGTATCTTCCGAGCCCGTTTTGTCGATTCCACGCTGGCCGCAAAAGGCCGCCACCGGATTCTGGGCTACAGCTATGACGGCCTCAAGAGAGATTTTTCCAAAGACCGGGATCTGCATTCCAGGCTAAAAAACAAAGATGTGCCAACCATGATTCACTTTGCCTGGGAAGACGGCTGGGGCGTCCCCAACAACGTCATCCGGGATTTTCAATTGTTGAAAGGCCCCAAAAAACTGTATCTGGGAACCGGGGGAAACGGTTCGGCATCGGTCCGCTCGGAAGCACAGTTTCGGGATGCCTGGACCCAAAGGTGGTTCGACCGCTGGCTCAAAGGTCAGAAAAACAGCATTGAAAAAGAACCGCCGGTAGAAATTGCCCTGCTCGACTCCTGGGAACATTTCCAGATGTCCGATTTCCCGCCCCCGAAAGTCAAAAAGAAATTCTTCTTTATCAGCCATTCCGACGAAGCCATGCTGGCGGATGATGTATCGACACAGCCAGATTCTCTTACCCTCCAACACGCCTTCAACAAGGACTTCACCCTGACCGACCTTTATCAAGCCGGCGCTCCCCTGCGTGGAGAAAACGGGGTCCTTACCCATTTTAGCTTTGCTTCCCAGATCTACGAATCCGATGAACTGGCATCCGACATGCTGCTTGTCGGCATCCCAAGAGTCAGCCTATTTGTGGGCGGAGAAGCCCTCTTTTATCAAATCAACCTTCGATTGTGGGACTTAGACCCGGAAACCAACCGACAACGGCTGATTTCTCGAATGACCTATCTGGTCGAACGAGAAAACCACAAGCCCGGCGACCCCATCATCGTCGAAATGGCCGCCGTGGGCTACCGGGCCCAAGCCGGCCATCTCATCCGGCTGGAAATCTCCAACCTGGACATGGACTGGCACACCGAAAAACAAGATTGGCGACGCCTCTGGGCCCTCCCCCTGTTTGAACCAGGCGACATCACCTTCTATACGGGTCCCCAAAAACCGGCCAACCTCGAACTTCCCGTATATTCCCCTTCTAAGGTAAAATCTATGAACATCCTGATCATCGGCGGCACCCGATATATGGGACGCATCGCAGTCCAAAATCTCCTGGACCGGGGCGATCATGTCACTGTCTTCTCACGTGGAAACACCCGCCCGGAGTGGTGGGATCGCATCACCCATATCCCGGGCGATCACACCGATGCGGAAAGCTTCACATCTCAACTCAAAGGCAAAACCTTCGACGCCGTCCTGGATACCCAGGCATTTAAAAAAGAAGACGTCGAACTGGCCCATCAGACCTTCGAAGGCCATGTCGGTCGCTATCTCATGGTCAGCACCGGTTCGGTCTATCTGGACAACAAACTGGATTTTGCAACCCACTGTCCCTTCAAAGAATCCGACGTCGACTGGTCCAACCTGGACTACACCTACCCCGAAGGAGAAGACCCCTACGGCGTGGGCAAACGCCACTGTGAAAAGTGGCTTCAAGAAAACAGCACCCTCCCCTACACCGTCGTGCGCATCCCTGCCATTATGGGCTGGGACGACCCCACCGGTCGCATGTGGTGGTGGATTCAACGTGCGCTGGATGGCAAAGGCGTCGTATTGCCACTCGAACACCACGCTCCGTTTCGCACCCTGTATTCGGGAGATGCAGCCGAAAACTTCGTCCGGGCTATCGACGCTCCCGAAGCGGCCAACCAGATCTATCACAACGCTATGGAAGAGGTACTGACGCCCAAACGCTGGGTCGACCTGATCTGGCAAGCAGCCGGCCATGAGCCGGATATTACCTATATTCCCAACGACATTCTTCAAAAAGAACTGGAAGCATACTCCCCACCCCTGTGCAGACCTATTCCCTATATCCACG
The DNA here is from genome assembly GCA_027296045.1 of bacterium. GTDB lineage: Bacteria > Latescibacterota > UBA2968 > UBA2968 > UBA2968 > JAPUJS01. The sequence continues at coordinate 4,624 of JAPUJS010000172.1, forward strand.
ACCTGTCCAGAGCAAAACAGGATTTTAGCTTTTCCACAACACCGGTAGAAGAATGGGTCCACACCACCGTTGCCTGGTACCGAGACCAGTATGAAGGACAGGACGCAAAAGGCTACCAGAACAGATCCAGGGAGTTGGAACTGGCGAACAAATGGACCCAAAGTTTCCAAAACCTGATTTCAGATTTCCAATCGTCATAACAACCCACAACCTCACGCGAATAATAAAAACCGCTGCTAAAAAAAGGAATCCCCATGCCGGAAAACAGACTGACCGGAAAAGTTGCAGTTGTCACCGGTGGCGGTCGGGGCATCGGACGTGCCATCGCCCTGGCCTTTGCCGATGAAGGCGCCGACCTCTGCCTGGTTGCCCGCACCGAATCTCAGCTCAACGAAGTGGCCGAAGAGGTTCGCACCAAAGGCCGACAGGCCCTCACCGTATCGACTGACGTCACCGACCGCGTCCAGGTCGAAGAGATGGCCGCCCAGGTCAATAACACCTTTGGTCAGCTCGACATCCTGGTCAACAATGCCGGGGGTGGCATCGAAAGAAATAGGATCGCCGAAAGCGACCCCGACCTCTGGATCAAAGATGTCCGCGTCAACCTCATCAGTGCCTACCTGGTCACCCACGCACTCTTGCCACTCATGATCGAATCTGGCGGCGGCAAAATCATCAACACCGGCTCCGGCATGGGACACCGTTCAAGCCCAAAAAGCTCTGCCTACCACGTGGGCAAAGCGGGCTTGTGGATGTTCACCCAATGTTTGGCCGAAGAAGTCTGGGAACACGGCATCGATGTCAACGAACTGGTACCCGGACCCGTCGCCTCTCGAGATCCCAGTCGCGTGGGCGCCACATCTGGCTTTGCCCCCAGCGAACGGGTCAAAGCCACAGAAGACGTAGCCCCCCTGGCCCTCTTCCTGGCCACCCAACCCCCGGGCGGACCAACCGCCCAATCTTTTAGCCTTGCTCGACGGCCGATATAACCTTTTATCACCCCCAAATTTTCCTATCAGGAGTCGTCACACATGCCCGATCAACTTGCTGGAAAAATAGCTGTCGTCACAGGTGGAGGCCGCGGTATCGGACGGTCCATCGCCATTGCCTATGCCCGGGAGGGTGCCGATTTGTGCCTGGTATCTCGCACCCAGAATCAGTTGGATGAAGTCGCAGGCGAAATCCAGGCCCTGGGCCAAAAGGCCCTCACCATCTCTGCCGACGTCACCAACCCCGATCAGGTCCGGGCCCTGGCAGAACAAATCAAAAATGAAGTTGGCAGAATCGATATCCTGGTCAACAATGCCGGGGGTGGCATTGAAAAAAATTCCATTCTCGAAAGCGACCCCGAAACCTGGATCCAGGACGTCACCGTGAACCTCACCAGCGTTTACCTGGTCACCCATGCCCTGCTTCCCCTGATGATCGAATCCGGAGGCGGACACATCATCAACACCGGCTCCGGCATGGGACACCGCTCCACCCCCACGCATTCTGCCTATCACGTGGGCAAGGCGGGTCTGTGGATGTTCACCCAGTGTTTGGCCGAAGAAGTCTGGGAACACGGCATCAACGTCAACGAACTCATCCCTGGTCCCGTCGCTACCCATCTCACCCAGGGCCGAATGGAAGTGGGCGGCCCCCCACCTTTCGCCCCGAGTGAATATGTGAAAAGCCCCGACGACGTGGTCCCCCTGGCCCTCTTCCTGGCCACCCAGCCTCCCGGCGGCCCAACCGCGCAATCTTTCAGTCTCACCCGCCGTCCCATTTGACCGTCAGAATCAGATACGCACTTCAAATCCCGTCAGCACCTGAACCACGCACAAACCCATCGCGTCGAGATGATAGCCCCCTTCCTGCACAAATAATGTTGGCCGATTCATCTGCCGGATCTCCCTTCCTATGTCTGCAAACACCTCAAGAGGCACATCGAAATCGCCCAAAGGATCCTCCTGATAAATATCAACGCCCAGTGAGACCACCAGAAAGGCGGGATCAAATTGAGAAATCATTTCCAGGGCATCCCCTAACACAGCCAGATAATCGGACCCGTTCACATCTTCTCCCAATGGAAAATTCCGGTTCATCCCCCGTCCCCGCCCTTCGCCTCGTTCCTCTTCAAAGCCCGAAAAAAACGGATAGGCCCGGTTGGGATCGGCGTGAATCGAGACAAAAAGCACCGCATCCGAATCATAAAAAATGGCCTGGGTCCCATTGCCATGGTGATAGTCCACATCCAGAATCGCGGTTTTCCCCGCCCGACCAAGCGCCTGAGCCGCAATCGCCGCATTGTTCAAATAGCAATAACCCCCATACAGATTGCCGGCCGCATGGTGACCCGGTGGTCGACACAGCGCGTAGGCTGCCGGTTCTCCTTCCGCGAGCAGAGCGCCCCCGGTCAATGCACATTGCGCAGCCGATAGGGCCGCCTCAAAGGTGCCTGCGACAATTGGAGTTTGGGTTTCAAAACAAAAATACCCGGCCTGCCGCCAGATCGGTTCGGGTTTTCCGGTCAGAGAACCCATTGCAAACGTATCCGGAATAATGCCTAAGTGTCCGGTTTCCTCCGGCGCTTCCCATGACGAATGGGCGTGTTCCAGAAAATGCAAATACGCATCCTCATGAACCGCCCGAATCGGCCCCCGACCAAATTCCCGAGGGTTCACAATCGACAAACCACCTGCTTCTCCAACGGCCGCCAAAATCCGATCCACCCGTTCGGGCACTTCAGTCGCTTCCCTCAGACCCGTTGACAAAAGCTGAAAAGGTGGATGATGGCCTTGATGGACCTCGGAATAAATCACCTGCATCGCACAAACCCCCGTTGGGATATCCAGAATTGCTTTAGAGCCGTTCCAACCCACCCGCTTTCAACATCCAGATCTCATCGGCCACCTCGCTCACAAACCGGCGGTCGTGGCTGACCGCAATATAGCCACCGGGAAAGGCCTTCAGGAGACTTTCCAGAACCTCTACAGACTCAATATCCAAATGCGTGGTCGGCTCATCCAGCACCATAAATTCCACCCGCTCCAAAATCATCTTCACAATCGCCCCCCGCATCCGCTCCCCATAGCTCAACGTTTCCACAGGCTGCAGTACCTGGTCTCGCCGTAACTTCGCCCCGCCCAAAAACTGCCGGATCTCGCTTTCCGAAACACCAGTATGGAGAAAGTTATGTAAAAATACCGGTTGCTCATAAAACCCGACAAGCCCCTGCGTCACATATCCGATCTTCACACCTGGGTTTGAATAAAATGTGCCGTGATCGGGGTCCAACCTACCCATCAAAATATCCAATAAAGTCGTCTTTCCCGATCCATTTTCCCCCATCAGGGCAAAACGATCCCTTGTCTCCAGCATCAAATTCAATCCATCCAACACCGTTTGGTCCCCGTATGTTTTGTAGATATCCTCTAACCGAACCACCTGACGCCTGCCAACGTCATACGCAGGAAATTGCAGGGCCACCGGTTTTTCAATCCACGGCTTCTCCGACTCCAGTTCCGCCTTCTGGCGCTCCAACCGCCGCTCCATGGCCTTGGCACTTTTCATCACCTTTGCGGCCAGCCGCCTCGAAGACGAATCAATCGTCTCATTCTCCCGCTGTACCCCCCAGCCCATCCGCCGCCGCATCGCCTCTTGAAGCGACTGAATCTTTTTGCGCAACACCACCGCCTTTTCCACCTGTGCCTGAAACGTCCGCTCCTTGTGTTCCAGGGCAAGTGAATATCCGCCCCGAACCACACTCAAATGGCCGCGTTCCAGAT
>JAPUJS010000173.1 GCA_027296045.1 bacterium
AAGTTTTCTGGGCCACTTGGGATTTTTGGTGAGGTGACGCTTGACCGAGCTCTGACTTCAGGTGCAAAAAACAACTGGGCTGCAAAGGCGGGGCTTTCGATTACGGTCAGTGATTGACGGACCTTGCTCCGATTTAAAAACCGGATGTAGGATTTTAAAATCCCACATCCGGTTTGTTTTTGGTCTTACTCTGTTCGGTATTTTATGGCGGGGGGATGGGGGGTCTTTCTTGGAGTGGAAAGGAGATATCAGGAAGGGGAGCGCGTAGCGAAGAGAGTCTGTTGAAGAACAGCTGTGTCAAGCGCCTGGCCTCATTTAACCGCCGGTTGGCCTCGCGCATTTCCGGGGTTCGGGGGGTATCCGGGGTGCCTGCCCAATCAAATTGACCGGCAAAAAGTTGAAGCCAGGATGAGAGCAAAATCTGATTGATGTCCAGCAATTGCTGATTGGAGATGATTCTGTTGTCGCTTAATCGGGACCGGATTTGGGCGATTTGCCCCTGTTGATTGCCAAAGTTGAAAACTAGTACATCAATTGCCCCCGACCAATTGGATAGGGCAAGAAACATCTGGGTCCAGGAATCGATGAGCAACTGGTTGATTTGGGCAATTCCTGGGTCGGGAGGCACCTGGTTCAAAAGAAAGGTGACCTGGCTAATGCTGAAAGCCGTGTTGTCGATAATGGACTGGACGAAGACCGGGTTGATGAAATCACTGTTCCAATGACGAACGGCCCGGTAGAATTCCGAGTTGATTTGATCGCTCAGAGGGTTCAGAGATACCAGGGTTTGGATATAGCCATCGACGGTGCCTCCATCTGTTCCATTGGGAGATGGGGCATCCTGGGAGGGCGTTGTCCGAGAGCTTTGCGGGTTGTTTGCCCCACAGCCGAGGATGACAAACAAAATAATGAGGCGCCAATGCATAGGACTCGCTTCCGAAACAGTCTTCTGGATCCCGGCCTACAGATAAAAGTACAGCCTTCGGATGTTAAAAATCAAGCGAATTATACAGATTTGTTTATTTTGGGGTGTGTTGGGCAACGGAACAAATTGTATCTCACGGTCTTCTAAAAGGTCAAACGAGCGGATGTGGGTTTCCATCTATCGCAAGATTGAATCGGGAAGGAGTTGGTAATGGCTGAATCGTTGGGGCAGACGCTTCTTCTGGTTGAGGACGATCTGGAACTGGCCGAACTGACCAAAGAGTTTCTGGAGGGGGAGGGGTTTCGGGTGATCCACGAGTTGGATGGAAAAGCAGGGAGGGATCGCATTTTGGCGGAATCACCCGATCTGGTGGTGCTGGATATTATGTTACCGGGCCTGAACGGCTACACGGTGTGTCAGGAGGTGCGACCCACCTATGCAGGGCCGATCCTGTTTTTAACCGCTCGGGATGAGGAACTGGATGAGATCCTTGGGTTGGAGATGGGGGGCGACGATTATATGACCAAGCCGGTACAGCCCCAGTTGTTGTTGGCCCGAATTCGGGCTTTGCTGCGGCGGGCGTCCGTTGGGCACCAGCAGACCGATGCGAATCGGGTGGTTCTGGGGGATCTTACTGTTGATGCTCGTCGAAGAGAAGTCCATCTGGCGGACCAACAGATTGAGCTGACCACATTCGAGTTTGATCTGCTGTGGTATTTATGCGGCCGGGTCGGAGAGGTGGTGAGCCGACAGGATATCTATCAGGCCCTGTTTCATTACGACTATGACGGTTTGGATCGAAGCGTGGATGTCTACATTTCTCGGATTCGACAGAAACTGGGTGGAGATGATGCTTCGTTTTCGATCAAGACGGTTCGAGGGGTGGGCTATCTGCTGGCAGCGACCCATTCGTGATCGATTTCCTATTTACTGAAAACCTGGACAGAATGTAATCTCTTCCTGTTTCTTCAACGTTTTGTTCGGCTGGATTTTTTGTCAGGTGGTTTTACGTGAGAAAACAATTTCTCCGTATTTATATCGGCATTGCCGGTGTGTTGCTGCTGAGCACTGTCGGATTCCTGCTGATTTCGAGGCAGTGGTTCGGTGTATTGCGCGAAACGGAATTTGCAAATCGGCGGCTGGAGTTGATCTCGGCCATTCGGCAGGAACTGGACGGGGCCGGAGACGATTTGAACGACCGGTTGCTTGTAATCAATATGTTCAGCTTGACCCACCAGATGTCCCTCTGGCTGAATTCCATGTTGGAACTTCCCCTGTCTTCCGAGGAAAAGGCACGTTTGCGCGCCGGCGAAATCGTGACCGTTGAAATGGAACGGGGCCTGCTACAAACCTATGCTGTTGTTGACGAGGACGAGATCCTGGTTTTGGGGCCCTATCGGCTGGGTGAGATGATGCAGTGGCAGGACGATATTATTGATCTGAATGGGCGACCCATGTGGCGGGACGGACCCGGTAAATTTCAAGGGCGAAGAGGGGGGTTTCGCAGAGGACCGTCGTCTGGTTTAGCGCCCAACGGAATGGGGTTTCCTCCCCCGACGGTGAGGATGCTTCTGGGGCCGGAATTGGTGCTGCTTGGCATTTTGTCGGTTTGCTTTTGTCTTATTGGGGCGGCGATCTATGTGCTGATTCGTCCACTTGAACGACGTATTCGTGCCCTGTCTGAGGTGACGGAACAGTTTGGTCATGGGGATTTGGGCAGTCGGGCAATTGTGAGAAAGAACGATGCCGTAGCGGAGCTGGCGGATCGGTTCAATTGGATGGCCGACCGAATTGAAGACCTGGTGGAGGGCCAGCAGGAGTTGCTGCGAGCCGTTTCACACGAACTCCGAACGCCGCTTGCCCGGTTGTTTTTTTTGATGGAACGCTTGCAAAAGATCGAAACGTCTGAGGATAAGGATGCCCTTGTGCTGCGCATCAATCGGTCGTTGAAGGAATTGAATAATTTGGTGGATGAGTTGCTCGCCTTTGTTCGCGTTGGAGGCAACCTGGATGCTGCCGAGCTTGAGGAAGTGGATGTGTTGACGGAACTGTGGGAGATGCCCGATGCGGTGATGGAACTTCGAGAGGATGTTGTTGTCAAAATCCAATGTGATCCGCTGAAAGTGCTGGCAATCCCCCGGTATTTTAAACGCGCATTGATAAACCTGGTAACCAATGCGGTCCGCCATGCACAGGGTCAGATCTGGATTGAGGGAAGCAACGTGAGAGATGGGGTCCAGATCGCTGTCGAGGATGATGGCTCCGGCATTTCGGCAGATTTACGGGAAAAGGTCCTGGAACCCTTTTTTCGGGTGGATGAAAGCCGGAATGCCAAAATTGGCGGGACGGGGCTGGGGTTGGCCATTGTGCACCGGATCATGCAATTACACGGAGGCCGTGTTGAGGTGGAGAAAGGTCGAGTGGGAGGCGCACGGTTTGTGCTCTCATTTCCCGATCAGAAAACGGATGTCCAATCACAAGATCGGGATGCCAATAGCGAGGAGATTCGTGTTTAACACGTCAACCTACCTGGTGATCGGCAAAGTAGGAAGGATTTAAAGCTCCGGTGGATTTTTCGCCGGGGTTTTTTGTTGGCAAGTTGTGTTCTAGCTTCTCAGATCGGCCTGGGGCAATCTGGACATTCTGTTCAACAATGCTTAAACTTGAAACCAACTGGAGATCTGCGCCCTATTTCAAGCGGGTCAGGGCCCGAAACCGGTGGTGCTTTTTCACATGGAGAGCTTAAGAAGCACACGGGTGAAATTAACACATAGGAGGGATCTATATGGACACATCGATCACAACTCTGCTTGGCCTGGTCTTTCTGGGGCTGGCTATGGCTTCGGTCTTTCTGATGTTCAAATTGTGGGGATATCCTTACGACGAGGCGACCCATACCAGTACCGCGCCCAGATCACTGGTCCTTCTGCACCGGGCGATGGGATTCAGTTATGTGATCCTCTATGTGTTCATGATGTGGCACATGGTGCCGCGGATGTGGAACTACCAGATTGAACTGCCCCCGCGTACTGTTGCACACTTGATGCTGGGAATTAGCATCGGTGTTTTGTTGTTGCTTAAAATATCCATTTTGCGGTTTTTCAGGCATTTCAGTAGCGCATTGCCCTATCTGGGCAGTACGCTATTGTTGTGTACGGTTTTGTTGATCGGACTTTCCGTGCCCTTTACCTTACGGGAGCAATTTCTGGGAATGGGGCGAAACCTGTTCAGTGATGCGAGTCTCAAACGGGTGCACAGTCTACTCAAGACTGCGGGGGTGCCGGGCGAAGTTTTGCTCGACCAACTGGCTTCCCCTCGCAAGCTCCGGGACGGCCGTCAGGTGCTCTTGTCCAAATGTGTACTGTGTCACGATTTGCGAACTGTTTTGGCCAAGCCGCGTACTCCAAAGGATTGGGTACACACGGTTCAGCGAATGGCGATCAAGCCCATTCTGGGTGAGCCGATTACCGAGATGGATCAGTGGACCGTATCGGCGTATCTGGTGGCGATCACACCCGATTTGCAGGCTTCGGCCAAGGTCCAGCGGAAACGTCAGGTGGAATCCAGCAAGGTCAAAACGGCATTGCTGGCGGCATTGGGCCCGGCATCTGCCGAAGCAGCACCTCCAGACAAAGGATATGATGCGACGGTTGCAAAAGCCCTGTTTGAGGATACATGCTCACAATGCCATGACATTTCGGAAGTGGACAATGCGCCTCCAAGGACCGAAATAGAGATCCAGGAGTTGATGGTTCGGATGGTCGATAACGGGTTGTTTCTTGAAGGACAGGATTTAGAGACGATCAAGCGTTACTTGAATGAGACGTACGTTCGAAAGCAATAGCTTCAGGGGCTTTTTATTTACAAATCCCAACCAACCGTTAACAAAGTTTTACACACAGATTACAGTTTGCTTACAGACACCTGGGTTCAAATACGCGATATTCTGATCCATTGAAACTGTGTATTGTATTCACTTTTCAACAGGGAGTCTGTATGTTAAAGGGTTTGATCGGTTGTGTGGTGTTTGGATGCGTTCTGTTTTGTGGGCAGGAGAGCGATGCACGACCTTTTCGGGTGAACATGCTGCCAAACGGCAATGTCAATAGCTGTACTAATTGCCATGTTTCAGCAAGAGGAGGAGGTGCAAGGACACCCTTTGGGGAGGATGTGAGCAGATTGGTCTCTCGGAACGGTCGGGAGGTGTTCTGGACAGGGACACTGGCGGCCCAGGATTCGGACGGAGATGGATTTTCCAATGGTCAGGAATTGGGTGATCCCAATGGCACTGGAACGCCGATTGCCGGAGCGGTTGTGAGCAATCCGGGCGTTGCGACCAGTGTGCCCCCAATACTGAACCGGCCCCCGGTATTGGGTACTATTGCTGATCAATCGGTGAAGGAGGGAAAAGTGCTGACCTTTATGGTCGAAGCAACCGATGAAGACAACGATACGTTGACCCTGTCGGCAACAGGTCTGCCTGAAGGGGCGACATTTGAAAATGGGTCCATCACCTGGATACCCGGATTTGAACAGGAAGGAACTTACGAGATCATTGTGACTGCCCACGACGGCACAGAATCCGTGACAACGATGGTTAGCGTGACGGTGGAACATGTGAGGCGCCCCATGCAACTGGTTGGCATCGAACCTGCTCGGGGGACGCTGTTCGGGGAGATTGGGAATACACTTAGAATGACGCTGACCGCAATCAGTCCCGATGTCGATGCGCTGAGTTATGTCTGGACGGTTAATAGAGAGACTCAGATAGAAACCGGACCGTCGTTGTTATGGACTGTGTCTATGGGTGAAGCAGACGATCAGGTCCAAGTTTCTGTGTCGGACGGTACCGATACGTTTGGCCAGCAGTGGACGGTTGGAAAGATGTTGAAGGGAGATTTCAACGGGGATCGCACGGTGAATTTCAACGATTTCCTGCTCTTTGTGCAAACATTCGGGAAAACCAGCGCCGATCTGGAGTTCGATGCTGGGATAGATCTGAATGGCAGCGGCCAAATCGACTTTCCCGACTTTTTGACCTTTGCCAGATATTTCGGATTGAGCGCACCATAGGGAGAGGATCGGGGAAGAGGGTTTCGGGGGCGTCGTAGGTGCCGACGATATGGGTATTAGAGTTTAGATCCACTGCTGAGATCTGGCATACAACAAAAGCCTCCGGAGGTGAAACTCCGGGGGCTTTTGTTTTTTAAAGAATGCTTGGGATCAGCGTTTACATATTGTTACAGTTTTGTTACAGAATGTCTACAAATATGTTACGAAAGCCCCACAAATCATTTCAAATCCCCTACAGACTTTCCAAATAAGATTTGCGATATTCATGTCAAGTTTGAGATGAAACGGTGTTTATATATGGATTTCTGATTGGAGCTGTCATGAAAAGGGTGCTTCCAGTTTCGCTGGGTTTTGCAGTGCTGATTGTTGTGGGAATGGTCTTTTATTGGGATGTGAAAGTACCCTATTCCATTGAAACAGCGGGGAAATTTCTGCCCCAGAAGGAGTGGGTTCTGGTGAGGGGGCAAGACGGCAGGCTAATTTCTACGCTTTATGACCATGTGCGGGGAAAGGTTGAAGACTTTGATGTGATGCATGTCGAAAATGGAGATAACCTGACCTTCAAGCTCCATCCTGCCATTGTGGCCGGAGCGACTGTGGCTGTTGGAGATAC
>JAPUJS010000174.1 GCA_027296045.1 bacterium
GTCCACACACTCGAAGCCATTGTCGCCTTTCACGCCTCTCACGCCCGAAACGCCGCCTGGACCGACCTCCCCCTTTCAGGCACCGATCGGGATATTGTAGTCCTCAGCGGTTGATCTCATTTTCTCCTCCAAAATCCCTACGTGGGAATCGACACCGACCGGTACTCTAAAACTAAGGAAGCGTCGATTCTCGGATCGATTCATTTGCTTTTCCCAATGGAGGAATACATGCCCATGCTCGGTACTCCCTTATCCCCAACAGCCACCAAAGTCCTCATGTGCGGTTCCGGCGAACTCGGCAAGGAAGTCGTGATCGAACTCCAGCGCCTGGGTGTCGAAGTCATTGCCGTTGATCGCTATAAAAACGCCCCGGCCATGCAGGTCGCCCACCGATCCCATGTGATCAATATGCTCGACGGCGAAGCCCTCAGAAACGTCATTGAAACGGAAAAACCCGACCTCATTGTTCCCGAAATCGAAGCCATCGCCACCGACACTCTGGTCGAACTCGAAAAAGAAGGCTACAACGTCATCCCAACAGCCAGGGCCACCCGACTCACCATGAACCGCGAGGGCATCCGCCGATTGGCCGCCGAAGAACTGGGCCTGAAAACCTCGCCCTATCGCTTTGTCCACACCGAAGGTGAATTCCAGGCCGCCGTCCAGGAAATCGGCATGCCCTGCGTGATCAAACCCATCATGAGTTCCTCCGGCAAGGGCCAGAGCACAATCCAAGCAGAAGCCGACATCCAAAAAAGCTGGCACTATGCTCAGGAGGGAGCCCGAGGAGGCGCCGACGCCGTCATTGTCGAAGGGTTTATCAATTTCGATTACGAAATCACCTTGCTCACCCTCCGACACGAAGGCGGCACCAGCTTTTGTGAACCCGTGGGCCACAAGCAAATCGACGGAGACTATGTCGAATCCTGGCAACCCCATCCTATGACCGAGGCCGCCCGCCAGGAAGCCGAACGCATCAGCAAAATCGTCACCGATGCCCTCGGAGGACGTGGCATCTTCGGCGTCGAACTCTTTATCAAAGGCGACGTCATCTACTTCTCCGAGGTCTCCCCACGCCCGCACGACACCGGCATGGTTACCATGATCTCGCAGGACCTCACCGAATTTGCCCTCCACGCCCGCGCCATTCTTGGCCTGCCCATTCCCAATATTCAGCAACACGGCCCATCGGCCTCCTCGGTCATCCTCGTAGAAGGCCACTCCACCCAGGTCCAGTTTGGCAACCTGGCCAAGGCCCTGAATGCCCCGGACACGCAGATCCGCCTCTTTGGCAAACCCGAAGTCCAGGGGGAACGTCGAATGGGTGTGGCTATTGCCCGGGGAGCAACTTTAGAAGAAGCCCGAAAAAAAGCCAGGGCCGCTTCCGGGGCCGTCCAGATCACGCTTTAAATTTGAGGTTTTGAAATATGGCAAACTCCATTCTGGAAAAACTGCTCGCACTCAAAACTGGCATCGGCATCTGCTGGCTGGGTAACCTAGGCTGGCTGATTCGGACCGAAGGCCGTCTCCTCGCCTTCGACCTGGACCTGGATCGCGACTCCCGCCTCCAGCCTTCGCCCATAGCTACCGAGGAACTTGCTCCCGTCCTGGACATCCAATTCATCACCCACGGCCACGGAGACCACTTCAGTGGACCCACCTCCCGAATCCTGGCCGAACAGTCCGCCTGCCGCTTCATCCTGCCCACAAACTGCCTGGACAACGCCCGAGAATTTGGCATCCCCGAATCCCGCATCACAATCGCCCACCCCTTTCAAGCCTTTGAACTCGACGGCATCCCCATCGAGCCCAGGAGGGCACTGCACGGCCATACCAACTTCACCGTCTACCGCCGTGCCAACCCCGAAGACTGCGGTTATGTCTTAACCCTGGACGGACGCAAACTCTACCAGCCCGGCGATACGGTCCTTTTGCAGGAACAACTGGAAGACCTAGAAGATACCGACATCCTCTTTGTCTCACCCACCCTGCACAATACCCACATCGAGGCCTCCAAAACCCTCATCGAGTTCCTGCAACCCGACTACATCTTCCCCCAGCACTTCGGAACTTATATTCCCAACGAGCAAAACAGCTACTGGACCGTGGGCTATCCCGACGAACTCAAAGCTGTGCTCCCAGAATCTCTCCAAACGTGTTTCCACAAACTGGACCAGGGCGATGTCTTCCACATTGCTTAAAACCCTCTCTCTCACCTGCTTCATCCTCCTGTTCACCGTCCCCCTCTGCGCCCAGGAACAGCCCCTGACCCGCATCGCTTTCGGTTCCTGCGCTAACCAGACCTATCCCCAGCCCATCTGGAATTCCGTGATCGACTGGAACCCTCAGCTTTTTCTCTTCCTGGGCGATGCGATCTATGCCGATACCTACGACATGGACAGCATGCGCGTCGTCTACGGCCAGATGAACCAGATCTCTGGCTACCGACGCCTGAAAGCCGCCTGCCCCATCCTCGCCATTTGGGACGACCATGACTATGGTGAAAACGACGGTGGCGCATCCTATACCAAACGCGACGAAGCCCAGCAAATCTTTCTGAATTTTTTCGACGAACCCAAAAACTCAAAGCGTCGTAATACCCCCGGCATCTACGATGTCAAAACCTACGGTCCGCCCGAACAACGCATCCAGATTATTTTGCTCGACGTCCGCTATTTTCGCAGCACCTGGACCGAGGATCAAATCACTCAAAAACGATACCGCGCCGTCTACGACCCCAACCTGACCATGCTTGGTGAGACCCAGTGGGCCTGGCTGGCGCGCCAGCTTCAACAACCTGCCAGGATCCGGCTCATCTGCTCCGGCATTCAGATCATCAACGACGAACACGGTTATGAGTGCTGGGGCAATATGCCTCTGGAACGCGACCGGCTCTTCAAACTCATCCAAAAAACGCAGGCCTCCGGCGTTGTCTTTCTCACCGGAGACCGTCACTTTTCCGAACTCTCCGTCATAGACGGCG
>JAPUJS010000175.1 GCA_027296045.1 bacterium
AGAGGCGATAGCGGAATTGCGACGGGATGGCGTGGTTTAGAGCAAGATTCGTGAACTTTGATGACAATCCTATGAGGAGGCGTGATGGGCAAGATTAAGCAGTCGTTCTGCTATGGGTGTTATGTAAGCGATGATGCTCCAGTGGGGACACTGATTAAAGAAGCAGCAGGCGCGGGTTACGCTGCCGTAGAGCTCTGGGCGCGGGCACAGGCCCCGTTTGAAGAAATTCTGGAACTGGCCGATAAATATGGCATCGCTGTGGCCAGTATGAGCGGGCACAACTCCTTACGGGATGGGTTGAACAAGCCAGAGAATCACGATCGGATTGAGCAGGAATTGCTGGAGAGTATCGATCTGGCAGCTCAGCACGGGATTCCCGGCTTAATTTGTTTTAGCGGCGATCGGAATGGGCTGGATGACGAACGGGGGGCGGAGATCGTGGCCGAGGGGTTCAATCGGGTAAAAGGGGCGGCCGAAGAGAAGGGGATTAACCTGAATCTGGAGCTTCTGAACAGCAAAGTGAACCATCCCGACTATCAATGTGATCGCACGGACTGGGGGGTGAAGATGTGCGAAATGGTGGGCTCGCCCCGGGTGAAACTGCTGTATGATATTTACCATATGCAGATTATGGAAGGCGATTTGATTCGGACGATTCGGGACAATGTTCAACATATTGGCCATTTTCACACCGCGGGCAATCCCGACCGGAGAGATCTGGACGAGGACCAGGAGATTTATTATCCGGGGGTGATGCGGGCGATTGCCGAGACCGATTACGATCTGTATGTGGGCCACGAGTTTCGGCCCAAAGGGGATGCGGTCGAGGCATTGAAAGCTGCGTTTGAGGTGTGTGACGTTTAGGGGAGGGATGAATGAAGCGTCTGGAACCGGAAGTCATCGCGGGTCGGGTGCGGGAGATCCAGAGCGAGATTCGGGACCGGGTGATGGCGGAGATCGAAGCCAGTACCACGGAATCTCTTTCCCGTGTAGCTGCAGAAACAGCGGGGGATACGATTTACGCGGTCGATCGTGTGAGTGAGGATGCGCTCCGAAAACTTTTTGAGAAGCACTTTGCCTCAGATACTTCCCTGGTTCTGGTTGGAGAGGGTCTGGAAGAGGGCGGTGAAGTGATTCCTAAAGGGTTGAATCCAGAAGATGCCATCTACCGGGTGATTGTGGATCCAATTGATGGGACGCGGGGGTTGATGTATGACAAGCGCAGCGCCTGGATTTTGACGGGTGTGGCCGAAAATCGTGGGGCGGACACATCGCTTCAAGATATTTTTTTGGCCGTGCAAACGGAGATTCCGACAACCAAACAATTCCGGGGAGATGTGCTGTGGGCCGTTCGGGGCAAGGGGGCGCAGGCAGAAGGGGTGAACCGGTTTTCGGGGCAGGCAGAAGCCATTACTCTTCGACCCTCGCAGGCTGAAACTTTAGAGCACGGATTCGCAATGATTTCCAGGTTCTTCCCCGGCGGAAAGGATGTGCTTGCACGGGTGGAAGAAGAGCTGTTGGAGCGGTTGATTGGGCCGGTTCAGCCCGGAAAAAATCGGGTGTTTGAAGATCAATATATCTGTACCGGAGGTCAGTTTTATGAGCTGATGGCCGGGCACGATCGTTTTAATGCCGATCTTCGGCCCAATCTGGAGCAGGTGTTGCAAAAACAGGGGAAGTCCCTGGGGCTTTGCTGCCACCCGTATGATGTATGCACTGAATTGATCGCCCGAGAAATGGGCGTCATTGTCACCGATCCGGCAGGCAACCTGCTCGATGCGCCGCTTGACACAACGAGTCCCGTGGCCTGGGTCGGCTATGCCAATAAGACCCTACACACCTGGATTGAGCCGGTCTTCCGGGATATCCTGATTGAAAGGGGTATGCTATGAGTGATCTACCTGCGGTCCCGAGGCGCCGCCTGGGGCGCACTGAGTTGAGTATTCCTGTAGTCCCATTCGGGACGCAGGGATTTGGCAACAATTTTGGACCTGTGTCCGACGAAGAAGCCGTCGAGCTGATCCGACACGCGGTGGACCTGGGCGTGAATCATTTTGACTGTGCCCGGTGTTACGGCGATTCCCTGCGCAAACTGGGGGTGGCCTTAAAACAGGGTGCGGTTGGCCGAGAGGAAGTGATTATTACCGGCCGATTGTGCTGCCACTCCTCCGCTGAGTGGGGAGGCTATCGCGGCGATGGCCCGGCTGATTATTCGGCCGAACGGGTGATTCGGGATGTAGGGGATCAGCTCGAGATTTTGGGCACAGATCACTTTGATGGGATGTTGATTCACGATCCGGGAGATATGGAGCCCACGCTGGCACAGGGCGGCACCCTGGCGGGCGTTCTGGAATGCAAGGAGCGGGGGTGGGTGAATTTTGCAGGGTATGGAATGCGGCCCCATGATTTCCATTTGAAGGCAATCGCCACCGGAGATATCGATCTGATTTTATGTTTTAGCGATTATAACTTGCTCAGGCAGACGGCGGCGGATGATATTTTACCGGCAGCTGCAGCGGCAGATATTGGCGTGATGAACGGGTGGTCGATTATGCGGGGGATGCTCACGGGTGTGAATATGGACGAAGCCATTGCAAACGGCCGATGGAGAAGAAGTGACGATGTAGACGGCGCCAGAGAACGGTGGGCGTGGTGCCAGGAAGAGGGGGTAGACCTGTTACAGCTTGCCCTGCAGTTTTGCCTGAAAGACGAACGGATTGCAGGGAATAATATCGGGTCTTTGAACAAGGAGCAATTGGAAGCCAATATTCGGGCTGCCGCGACGCCGGTCGCAGATGAGGTGTGGGAGAAATACCACGCCAGGTTTGGATGAATGGAATGGTAAACGCCCGGGTGACCGGGCGTGTTTTTATAGGACTCCATTTGATTGACATCGTTCCAGGGTTGGTGTACCTTTATGGGAAAGACTGCATTTTCTATTCAAGGAATTGTGCCATGACTTCCCGCCTATTCTATATCATCTATCTTCTGCTTGTATCTATTCCGCTGACCGTGCAAGCACAGGATGGGGTGATTCAACAAGTGACCGGAGATCTTGCTTTTGTGGCGGGATTGAATGGATCGGCCCCGCTCTGGAGTCGTCTTCAGGTGGTGAAGGAGGGAGAGGCCAGGGGGGCAACTCTGGAAGTGATCAAGGAATTGGAAGCGCTTCTTGTCGCCCGGGTGATTTCTGAAAACGGCGCGCCAATCCAGCCTGCCGATCGGGTGATTTGGGTGGCAGGACCCGGCGAAACTGCAGGAGGGGCTCGGCGGGTGGTTTTTGCAACAAAAGTAGACCGGGGTCCTAAAGTCGATGGTAGATTGGACGACCCCGTTTGGCAACAAGCCCGTCAGATTGACGGCCTTTTACAGTGGAGCCCCGATCACTGGATGCCGGGAACGGAGGCAACTACGGTTCGCATCATTTACGACAAGGACCAGATCTTTTTCGGGTTTGAGTGTACTACCCCCAATCCCGAACGGATTGTAGCAAACAACATGCGTCGGGATACGGAACTTCAATACGATGATAATGTGCAGATCCTTCTGGATACGTACAACGACCGTCAAAATGCGTTTTTCTTTTTTGTCAACCCACTGGGCGCCAGACAGGATTTGTTGTTGTCGAACGAAGGGCGGACCAATAATCCGGCCTGGGACTGTAACTGGCAGGCCAGGACCCGACGCCACAGCACGGGGTGGACCGCAGAGGTTGCAATTCCCTTTGACCAGTTGCGTTTCAAGCAGGGGAAGGAGATGGTCTGGGGAATCAATCTTGCACGCCGGATGGCCTCCAAAAATGAGGAAGTCCAGGTGGTGCCAAGCGAGCTTGGGTCCACCTCTCGGTCGAGGTTTAGTACGGCAGACCTGGCCCTCTTGAAGGGGCTTGAGGGGGTTGCGTCAAAGCGAATGCTTCAGGTGAAGCCCTATGTGTTGCCCGGCGCTTTGAAAGATTTTCAGGCGGTCGATCCTCTGGCCAATACAACGTTCGAATCCGGGGTGGATGTGCGATATGGGGTCACCCCCAATATGACATTGGATCTGTCTTACAATACCGATTTTGCACAGGTTGAGGGCGATCAGGAACAGGTAAATCTGACGCAGTTCCGGCTGTTCTTTCCCGAAAAACGAGAGTTTTTCCTGGAAGGTTCCAGTCTGTTTGATTTTGGCGAAGCAGCGCAGGTGAGCAGTGTGGGCACTCGTCCGCCCACCTTGTTGTTTTACAGCCGAAGGATCGGACTGGAAGGGGGAAAACGAATTCCCATCCTTTTGGGAAGCAAGCTGGCGGGAAAAGCCGGGCGGACCAGTATTGGGGCGCTGAATGTGCTGACAGATTCCCAACAGTTCCCGGATGCTTCCGAAGTTTATCGGAGCAATTTCTCGGTGCTTCGGGTCAAGCAGGATGTGCTCAAACGGTCCAATGTGGGGTTGATTCTGGTCAACAAACAGGTCGATCGTCCCGGATCTGGAACGTATAATCGGGCCGGTGGCCTGGATTTCAGTTTTTCTCCACTCACGACTCTGAATATTCAGGGGTTCTGGGCGCGAACCCGGGATTCTGGCCTGGGCGATGCAGACGACGCCCGGTATCTGCGGGCAGCCTATCGGGGAAGTTTGTGGGAATTTCGAGGCACGCTGCTGGATGTGGAAGACCAGTTTGAGCCTGCGGTGGGCTTTGTCAATCGTCGACGTGGATTGGATGGATTTCGGCGCTACAACGTCCGAACCAGGGTTCGTCCCCGGCCCAAAGCAAATCGAATGCATGTCCGATATCTTTCCGTTGGCCCTGAGCTACAGGTCGTCACCAATCGACAGGATGAGGTGAAATACTGGCGTGCGAGGGCATCGTGGTGGACCCAATATGACTCGGAACGGTGGACCCGGTTTGAGGTGGAGCGTACCTACGATGTGATTGATCAGGCCTTTCAGCCTTCCAGACGTGAGAATTATTCGATCCCAACCGGGGACTATACCTTTTCCTCCTTTCTGGTTGGTGCACGATCCAGTCGAGCCAGTAAGCTTCGTCTCTACGGCACGTTTCGGGTCGGGACCTATTACACCGGGCGACGGTATGAGACAGTTCTTGAAGCGGCCTATCGCCCCACCGGGCGGTTTTCGTTGGAAACGGAGTACGATATCAACTGGATTCGGCTGCCGCAGGGCAATGTCAATATCCAGACGTTGAGCAGTCGGCTGCTCTATTCTTTTAGCACAGATTTTTTCGTAAAGGTCTTTGCGCAGTGGAACAACGACCAGGAGCGGGTGGGCGCGAACTTTTTGTTGAATTACCGTTTTCGTCCGGGCAGCGACCTGTTTCTGGTTTACGATCAGGGATTTGGTACCGAAGACGGGCTGACCGAACAGAATCGCACCGTTTTGCTGAAGCTGTCGTATCTGGTGGGTCTTTAAACGATTTGATAAAAAACCGGGTCAAAGTCCCCTGGTTTTTTTTAGATCCCGATGTGTCAATTTGTCATATTTTGTGGGAAAATTTTCCAGTTACGTCAATTTGTCATATAAAAATGAAAGAATGAAAATCTTAGAAGAATACAAGAACGAATCAACTAATTAATTATATTTGATTTATAGTTTATAATGCGAGAATGGCACGGGACTTGCGAAGTGGGAATGCGTCCGTTGGAAACGAGGCAGATTCAATCATTCAACCCGCTTCATACTTAGCATGGAGGTATTACAATGGCACTCGTACGATGGAATCCCCGGCAGGCTTTCAATCTGAATCGTGAAATCGACGACCTTGTGAACCGGTTCTGGGGCGATTGGAATCCCGGCAATGGAAAATCCCAGGGGAGGTATCCGAGCGTTGATGTGGAGGAGACAGACGATCAATTCGTTTTCACCGCCGAATTGCCCGGGATGGATCGGAATGATATTCAGGTCTCCCTCCACGACGGCGTTCTGAAAATTGAGGGGGAAAAGAAGCGAGCCTCTGAAAAGAAGGAGCAAAGCTTCTATCGATCCGAACGGATTTATGGTCGCTTCAGCCGTTCCTTCCAGTTGGGCTCTAAGGTAGATGCTGAGAAGGTCGATGCAAGTTATAAAGATGGGGTGTTGACCCTGACGGTGGCCAAGGCGGAGGCGGCAAAGCCAAAGCAGATTGAAGTGAAAGTTTCCTGAAGCATCAGCGACCCAATCTGGGGCCATCTCGCAAAAGCGAGATGGCCCCTTTTTTATGTTAGGGCACTGTGTCAGAAAATTCACTTTCCCCCTTTCCAACGGTCCCGTATCTTTCTACAGTTGAAACTGCATCGGGTGGGCGGGAGAAAAGAGGGGTAAACACACTTGGGAAGGCGCATATGTCGAATGATGCGTGGTGGACAACGCTGGAACCCTGGTGGGGCGCATCACCGTGGACGATGTGATGGATGTGATTGAAGAGGAGGATATGTACAAGATGGCCGGGACCAGCGAGGCGGAGATGGAACGGCCTTCGGTGCTGGGTATTGCCCGAACCCGGCTCCCCTGGCTGTTGGTGGGTGTGCTGGGCAGCCTGCTGTCTGGCGGGGTGATTCAGGCGTTTAAAGTGACTCTGGAGGGTATGTTCACCCTGGCGACATTTTTGCCCGTGATTATGGCCATCGGAGGCAGCAGCGGGTTGCAGGCCTGCACGGTCACCGTGCGGGGGTTGGTGACCGGCCAGGTTTCTTCAGGGATGGTATGGCGAACCGTATTGCGGGAAATGGGAACAGCCGTGCTGATGGGAATCGTCTGCGGGGGGTTGGCAAGTGGCGTGGCCTGGGTCTGGTTTGGCCAGGCCCTGATCGGGGTCTGCGTCGGTGTCTCGATTTTTCTGGTGATCTGTTTGGCCATTGGATTTGGGGTGGCAACTCCCCTGATATTCGACCGACTGGACATTGACCCGGCTGTGGCTTCCGGCCCGTTTATTACTATTTCGAACGATATCTTAGGGGTGTTCATTTATTTGCAAATGGCCACGTTGTTGATGAAGATATTTGTGTAATTTTGGAGTGACCGATTATGGATATTGCTGGGAGCCAGATGCAGTGATTTTGTTTGAGGGAGGCGTTCTACCACCGGGTAGGAATGGTAGCTAATAGTCCTGTGCGGCACTTCTCCAGCGCTTCTCGAAATGCTGTTGTAAAAAAATCTCAAAGGTCAGGTAGCGGCCCAGGAGGGCGGAATGGTCTTGTCCTCTCAAGTGGTTTTCCCAGGTCTGCGTAACTTGCTTTCGGGGAAGAAAGTCTGGGAAACAGGCTTTGGGGCTTCGCAAAAGGGATTGGATCAGATGACTTGCTGGAGGGGTCCGCAGCCATTCGGGATAGGAAGTGAATCCCGACTTTTTTTTGCCAGAAAGTTTGCGCCCGATTCGATAGCCCGTGACCGCCCAGTTTGGCCAGGAGAGCGGAACCCCCGTGTATTGCCAGGGGAGTTTTCGGAAATATTCTGGAAAGGTGGATAGCAGCATCCGGCGGTAGAGTCGGTTGTTTTTTTTAAGCGAGAAGGGGATAGAAAAAAGCCATTCCTGAACCTCGTTGTCCAGAAACGGGAGTCGGTAGGTAATCCCTTTGAAAAGGCCAAGGCGGGTGCCGTGGAGGGTGAAGCATCGAATCCGGTGGTTGACATAAAACGCATGGGGGGAACCGGCCCGGGCATATTCTTCACGCAGGGCATGCTGAATATCGTCTTCTTGGGCGAACAGACCAAATCGTGTTGTTAAAAAGGTGTCCAGGCGCTTGGGGTCAAAAAGATATCCCGCCCCGGCAAGCCCGTCTCCGCCTGCGCCGTTTAGCACACTCTGAAAACGAGCCGCCATGGTGTCCAGGTGCTCGATGCCGTGCATGTGCAGCAGGTCGAGAAGGCCATCCGACCACCAGATTCCTTCCAGGCGGGGGGCAAGCCAGTTATCCTGGGAAATCTCGAGGATCGTGTGATCGGCGGGTTTGCGGGTTGCAGCTTGTCTGGCGATGTGTACATCGGGGCTTTCGGGTTGGCCAAAGGTAAAAACCGGAACTGGATTGGCACGGTTTGGGATGGCCGCAAGAATGGCACGGGAATCGAGGCCGCCGCTGAGCACAAGCCCCACGGATTCTTCTGGTGGACAGCGACGCCCCACGGCCCGAATGAACCGACGGCCCAGCTCTTCGGCGAGGTCCTTTTCGTTTTGGGCACCTGAAAAGGAGGGAATCTGATCCCAGCCCCAGTAGCGTTTTTGGGTGATGCTTCTGTCTACCGGACTGTAGGTTAAAATGGTTGCAGGGGGGAGGCGCTCTATTCCTTCGAACCAGGAATCGTGGCCGAAAAAATAGCCCACCTTGAGAAAAGCGTTGAGGGCTCGCCGGTTGATTTTGGGGTGAAACCCCGGGAGGTGACACAAGGCTTTCATTTCCGACGCCCAGGCCAGAGATCCATTCATTTGGCTCCAGAAGCAGGGGCGAAGCGCATAGCGGTCGGAGATCAGGTGGGTTTCACGGGTTTGGGAGTCGTGGACCACTGCTGTAAATATGCCGTCGATCTGGGAAAGAGCAGCAGGCCGGGTCTTCAGGAGAGCGATGAGGAGTTCGCCATCGGAGGTTGCAGGGTGTTTGAGGGTCTGTGCAAGATCTTCACGGTTGTAAAATTCGCCGTCTACCCAGACCTGGAGGTTTTCCTGGATCACGTGAGCTTGCCGGTGCACATTGGCATCCACCAGGGTGGCACACACGTCTGGAGAACAGAACGGGGTGCGCTCCATCGAAGGGGGACCGGTGAGCGTATCCTGCATTTTGAGCAGGATGTCCCGGGCCGTATCAGGGCTTAGATCGGGGGCTGGAATAAAGCCGGCAAGTCCAGGCATCGGGTTCTGTTTGTGGTTTGGATGATGGGGTATTTGGACAGGTTCAAGGTATAGTAGGGAGCGGAGGCTGTCAACGGTTTCAGGGAAAATGATGGTTGACATTCCGTCCCGTCCCACCTACTATTTGAGGGCGCAGGTGAGATTGGGCTCTTTTCAAGGAGATGGTTCTATGGCCGAAAAACAATATCGTGTTCGGGCTGCCCATTGCAGCTATCGGGCTTCGGGAGAAGAAATTTACCAGACCCTCAGGCGAATGACCGATCCGTTGACCCGGTCATGGGAGCGGCTGGAAAAAGCCGATCGGATTGTGATTAAGTTTAATATGATGAAATTGCACGAACGGCTGTTCATTTATTTTGGGCGGCGACGAGAATTGGTGGACGATGCGGTCTGCCGTGCGGTGCTTCGGTTGCTCCGGGAGCGGACAACAGCCGAGCTTATTGCAACGGATACGAACCCCTATACCAAAGAACATTTGATGGGGACCGATTTCAACTATGCCTACCTTTTGAACGAATTTGACGTCCAGTTTGTGGACTCCAATGTCGCTCCGTTTAAGACCTACGATGTCCCGGGCGGGGGATGTATGTTCGACCGGTATACATTGAGCGCCTGTTTTGACGGTGCCGAAGTGGTATCGGTGGCCAAAATGAAAAACCACCTGTTTATGGGCGTGACCCTGTGTATGAAAAACCTGTTCGGTTTGCCGCCGATTACGCCACCGGAAGGACGGGTGCGAAGCTATTATCACCACTTCATCCGGCTTCCCTATGTGTTGTCAGACCTGGGGATGATTGCCAATCCTGCGCTCAATATTGTGGATGCTCTGACCGGTCAATGGGGGCGCGAATGGTGGGGCAAGGGGCGAATCTGTAACGCCCTTCTTGCCGGCGACCAGGTGACGGCGACCGACGCCTGCGGGACTTATTTGATGGGACACGATCCGGCATCCGATTGGCCCACGCCCCCGTTCCGGAGAGATCGAAACCACCTGCTGATTGCGGCAAATAAGGGATTCGGGACGGTGGATCTGGACGAAATCGATTTTGAAAGCGAAGTTTCTTCTCCTCTGGCAGAGTTTGATTCGGAAGTGACCGATTCGGAAGCGACTGTGGAAAGCTGGCGGTTGACTACCTGTGAGCAGGGGTTGTATTATCGGGACCGACAGAAGGAACTGATGGATCGATATCGCGGCAATTTTATTTTTCTTCAGGACGGCGAGGTGGTCTGGAACGGGGAGAATCCGGCCAACCTGGGAAGCCGACGAAAATTGAGTGGGAAGAAGAAAGATCAGGGGATGTGGCTCAAACTGGTGGATCCCGAAGAAGTGGAAGGCGAGCAGTTTGATGTGTATGATGAATGCCTGCAACTGGCTTCATAGATCGTTTTTCCTGCTTTCATAGGATCGGGCAGGGGATTTCCCCTGCCTTTTTACGTTGGGGAAAGAAATGCCTGTACTTTCTGTTGAAACACTTCGCACCGCTTCCGAGCAGACATTTGTTCGGGCCGGGGTGTCGAAGGAGGTTGCACAGCATGTCGTGGGCCTTCTGATTCGGGCCAATCTGGCCGGGCACGATTCGCACGGGGTAGTGCGAATTCCGGGTTATGTGGATCAGTTGATTGCAGGGCGTATTGTGCCGGATGCGGAGGTCGAAATTCTGGATGAGACGCCGACGTCTGCGCGGCTGAAGGGCAATCACCATTTTGGGCAGGTGGTGCTGGCCCGGGGGGCTGAGGTGGCGATTTCAAAATCAGAGCAGGCACCCGTCTCTCTGGTGACCGCCTATCAGTATTCCCATTGTGGCCAATTGGGGGCCTATGCAGCCATGTTGACAGAAGCCGACCGGGTGGGGATCGTGTTGCTGGGGAAACAGCGCGGGGCTGTCGTACCGGCTGGCGGGAAAAGCGGGCGGCTCTATCAAAATACATTGGCGATTGCTTTGCCTTCTACAAAGCCGTTTCCGGTGGTGCTGGATATGGCCACCTGCGTGGCGCCTTTTGGCAAGGTGTTGGTGCGCAGGGCACGAAATGAACTCTGCCCCGAAGGGTGGCTGGTGGATGCAGATGGAAATCCGAGTCGGGATCCGTTTCTGGATTTCTCGGCCGGAGAGGGTGGGTTGTTGCCTTTGGGGAGTCCGCAAGTGGGGCACAAGGGCTCGGGGTTGACCTTTGTGCTGGGGATTTTGGCCACGGCGCTTTCGGGCGCGGGTGGCCAGGGTGAGGGCACTTTGATTATGGCGGTTAATCCAGCGTTTTTTGGTGACCCCAACGGGTTTCGGGAGGAAGTGGCCCTGTGTGTGGATTATCTGAATGAGACCTCCCCAATCGAAGGCGTTGATCGGGTGCTGGCCCCAGGGGAGCGTTCCTATCTGGAATCCCGAAGGCGTCAGGCAGAGGGGATTTATGTTGAGGACAGTACCTGGGACAAGATACAAGAGCTGGCTTCAGTCTGAGAGGGGCTGGATCGCAGAGGGCCGCAGATCCGCTCCGCACACCCTGCCCTGCGCAGAGGGCCGCAGATCTGCACCGGCTGTACCCGGAGTACGGCGCTGGGGTCTTCTACAAGACCAAATGGGAAATTTTTGAACATCCTGTTCCTACTTGAACACAACCAGCACCATTGGTTGAAGAACCAGGTTGATTCATGTAGATTTTTGCGTTATCGTTCTGTGTATGATCCTTCCCAATGCAGATCGTGCTGTTGTGGATATTCGGAAGTTGCGTGATTATTGTTTGAATATCCACCACGACGAAGGCAAACAACAAAGCCCGTTTGTTTATTGCCGCTGTGGGAATGACTGATAACGACGCTGAAGCACTGCGTGAAATGGTTTTGGAGGCTGTAAAAACAACAGAAGCCCGAATAGGACGTCGAGATACATTTGGTCAACGGTTCCTGGTTGACTTTGTTGTTGAGTGGAGGGGAAAAAGTGCGATGGTTAGAAGTGGGTGGATTATTGAGGACTTGCAGGACGTTCCCAGGTTGACAACCTGTTATCCTATTTGAGTGAGGCAACAATGGATCATCCAATCAAATTACTTGATGTCGTCGCTTTAACAGAGGATCTTTCTGAATATCATTTGCGCCGTGGTCAAGTAGGCACGGTGGTCGATATTCTGGCCGAAGGTCAGGCGTTTGAAGTGGAGTTCAGTGACCGTGAAGGTCGGACCTTTGAATCTTTGGGTTTGCGGCCCGAACAAATTATGGTTTTGCGTTATGAGCCGTTACAAATATGATGACAGCACAACGTGTAGGGAAATTGGTCTTATGACCCATCTAAGGTACACCGGCAATGAAGAATGTCGAGATTGTTGACGGTGCTTTAAACAGCCGATTTGAAATCTATGGAGTAGAAGGCGAGGTATTTGACCGGCTGTTTCCGTCCGGACAAGACGAGGTCTACCTGGAAGACCTGGATGCGGCGTTACAAGACGATGTGGCGTTCTGGGAGCGCGTCTATGCACACGAAGTCGACCGCCAAAGCGTACAGGGCATCCACGGCATCTTGCACACCCACCCTCGGGCAAAAGTCTCGATCCTGGAAATATCGCAGACCTGAGCCCTTATAGTAAGGAACGAATCACACCCCAATAACAGAAGCGCTCTGTTCAAAAATGAGCAGAGCGCTTTTTTAGAAAATGGAATAGCCTGCACATTGCAGGCTTTTTTCTTGACATCGGGGTGCAAACAGGGGTTCTTTCTGCCGTTGGACAGTCCCCTTCTAGTGGAGATAATGGCTCTTTTATTATAGCACAGAGTGGTCTTTTCAAATGGTTCAGATTTCGGACACCTGGCAATTACCACCCGATCGTCTCGACCTGACAGGGGCAGATGTTCACATCTGGGCGATGTCCTTAGCGCGTTGTAGGCTTGGGCCGGTTGTTTTTGAAGACATTCTGTCTAAGGACGAATTTGAACGGGCAGAGCGATTTGTTTTTGAGAAAGATAGAGTCCGTTTTATCGCGGCTCGAGGGGGGTTGCGCTTGATTTTGGGCCGGTATTTGGGGCGCGACCCTGGCCAGCTCGTGTTTGAATATTCAGAACGAGGAAAACCGCACCTAAAGGGCACTCCCGAAAACCTGAAATTTAACGTGAGTCATTCCGAAAATCTGGCACTTTATGCAATGGTTCACAATCGAGAAGTGGGCGTGGATGTGGAATATGTGGGGAGGAAGGTGGGAGAACGAAATCGGATTGCCAAGCGTTTCTTCTGCCGGGCTGAGTATGAGGTGTTTTTGCAAGTTCCTGACGACCAGAAACAACTGGCGTTTCTGAATTGTTGGACTCGAAAGGAAGCTTTTATTAAAGCACTAGGGGAGGGGCTGTACTATCCGCTGGATGCGTTTGAGGTGACGCTGACGCCCGGAGAAGATGCCCAATTGGTACACATTCATGG
>JAPUJS010000176.1 GCA_027296045.1 bacterium
GGTCATCAGCAGCATAAATGGACCAATGGTTCTACTGGCAACAAAGTAATCTTCGCCGGTTCCCCGGAACAGCCGGTGTCCCCACACCCCAACCAGGATGACAAGTGCCAGATAGACTGACACCACAAAAAGAATCATTTCGAATCGTCCTCATCCAAATGGTGCGGCCACCCCCACCGAACCACCACCAGCATGGCCAACGTGGTTGCAACACAAAGACCAATATGGTAAAAAAGATTGACCGGAATCCCAAAAACAAATGCGTCGTTATCCCACATCCAGAAATTTTCGAAACAGATCAACAGCAATACCAGAATCAACAAGGGCCACGTGCGCGTCATAGAAGCCTTGCTCCATTGAAAGGTTTAAGACATATTTTAGTACGATGGCAAGATAGGACACTGAAAACGGAAATGCAAGGACGACCCACATGGGAAAATGCCAAGTCCCCAGGTAGACAAAGAAAGAGCCCCGACCATAGATGTGTGACTCGCCATACTGTATTCACACATCTGGCATGGAGGATTTTTCCCAAGTTGGCTGGGTTACTATCCCTGACCTTTATCAGAACTTTTGATAAAAAAATTTGCGTTATTTCTTTTTTCCTGTATATTTGTCCAGAGTGTAATTCCACGCTTCAACAACCCTCCGAAGATTTCCTTCGTCATATCTCGGTCTCCAAAACCTGTTTTGAGTGTCTCCCGAGCATCTGCCGTCTTTTATCTCGGGAACAACAAGACAGGAACCTATGCAACAATCCTTTAGCAACCTCTCGCTCCACAAATCCATCCTCCGCGCACTATCGGAAGAAGGATATCACACCCCCACACCTGTTCAGCAGAAAGCCATTCCCGAAGTGCTGTCCGGCAAAGATCTGATTGCCGTTGCGCAAACTGGAACCGGCAAAACGGCTGCGTTTTCGCTGCCGATGCTGCACATGTTACACGCGCAAAGGCCGAATGGTGCCAGACACATTCGCGCTCTCATCTTAACACCAACCCGCGAATTGGCCCTCCAAATAGACGAAAGTCTGCGCACCTATGGGCGTCACCTATCGCTGCGCACCGCCGTTGTACTGGGCGGTGTGTCCGCCGGCAAGCAAATCAAGACGCTCCGACAAAATCCCGATATCCTCGTTGCAACACCGGGTCGCCTGCTCGATCTCTTCGGCCAGGGCCACGTACATCTCCATCAGATCGACATCCTCGTGCTCGACGAAGCCGACCGGATGCTGGACATGGGCTTTTTGCCCGATGTGAAAAAAATCGTGTCCCAGTTGCCCACCAATCGGCAAACCCTGCTCTTTTCGGCCACGATGTCTCATGACATCGCCCGGCTTGCCAAGCAGATGCAAAAAAACCCGGTCCAGGTCGATGTCACACCAGCGGTTTCCGTGCCGGCCAAAATCGCGCAGCAGGTGCTCTTTGTCGAAAAGAAAAACAAACGCGCGCTTCTCTCCGACATTTTAAAAGACAAAGGCGTTTTGAGGGCGCTGGTCTTCACGCGCACAAAACACCTGGCCAATCGCCTCATGCAGCATTTGTCCAAACAGGGCATCTCCGCCGACGCCATTCATTCCAACAAAACTCAAAATGCGCGTCAAAAGGCCCTGTCGGCCTTCCACCGGGGTCGCATCAAAGTACTCGTCGGCACCGACATCATTGCACGTGGTATCGACGTCGAAGGGATTTCGCACGTGATCAACTATGAACTGCCCCATGATCCCGAGAGTTACGTCCACCGCATCGGCCGCACCGCGCGTGCAGGAAGCGCAGGCACCGCGCTGTCGTTTTGTGACGCCGAGGAAGTCGGCTTGCTCAAAGGAATCGAAAGGCTGACTCGCGTCCCTCTTACAGCCGTTGAGGATCATCCCTTCCGTTCAAACGCCATTGCCGAATTGCGCAAAAGCGGTATCAGCACACCCACACAGCGCAAGCGAAAGGGCAGATTCACACCGCCCCCGCGCAAACAGCATTCAGCCTCATCCCAGGTGTCCACACAGCCCGAACCCACACCAAAATTCGGACGCAGAAACCGAAGAATGAAACGAACTTTCCGCTAAACAGCAGTGGGATGAACAATAAAAACGGCGAATGGCACAAAGCTATTCGCCGTTTTTGGTTCTTTTTTTGTGCCATCAATTCCCAACCTAAGGCGCACAATATCAAAGAAATATGCTATTGCACTCCGTTAGATTGTTTGCCATATTATCTTTATATAAATGATTAAAGTGAGTGAACGAAAACATACGCATACGATCATAAGATGCCGACGATTTTAAGAGAAGGCCCTTATCGTTTCTTTTTTGTCGCACTTGATCTCGGGGAGCCACCTCATATTCACGTGCGGCGTGAAAATAAGGTCGCAAAATTCTGGCTGGATCCCATCGTACTCCAACACACAGGGGGATTTAGCCGGACAGAACTGAACACCATCGCGAGACACATTCAGGAAAATCGTGAGATGTTTTTGGAGAGATGGGATGAATTTTTCGGAATCGAATAGGCTTGAGGCACGCGTTCAAAATATTCAGATAGATGAGGATACCTTGACTTTAGATCTGATTGATGGTCGCACCGTGAGTGTCCCGTTGCTGTGGTATCCTCGTCTTTGGCATGGGACTCCAAAGGAGCGTAGCCATTTTGAGATTTTTGGGGATGGGACTTATATCCACTGGCCAGATTTGGATGAGGATTTGACAGCTTCTGGGATAGTAGAAGGTCGTCGGTCAGGTGAAAGTCCTGAATCATTGAAGAAGTGGCTCGATGGCCGAAGAGGTCGGGGTAAAGAGACTGCTTAACAGAGTCAAACAATCCCGCTGAGTGGTTATTCGGCGGGATTGTTAATTTAGGAACATAATGCGGGGCACCTGGAACGCACCACAGACGGAACCTTCCAGGCCTATATGATCGTGGGCGACGGAGAAAACGACTCAAACGTCTCCAAACAGGACCCGGGACGCTACGGGTGGGGGGACCGTGTCGAACTGTGGACATCCGACACAACCGGTGAAAACTGGACGCTGACAAAAGACCTCACACCGGTCCCTGGACACAAGTGGCAGAACCTAAAATTTGTATCCCGTGGCAACAACGAAACCGTTCCTGACATGCTCCTTTTCTACGGTTGGCAGGGCAACGAAGGGCCTGGGGCTGCATATCTCTGGGACAACCGGCCCTAATGGGTAATCCCGCAGAATCTACACCACTTCTTCAGGCGGATGCACTGCCAAAACGGGAATGGTAACTACAGGGTAAACGCCCCGTCCCAGCCCTCTGCCAGCCACTCAGACGGATCCGTCAGAAAAGTCTCACACCGACGCAGAAGGACCCCTGATGGCCGCACGTAAATTCGACAACTGGGAACCGATCACCGAAAGCGACAGCACCATTCAAGCGGCTCTGGAAGATGCCAGTATACCTTCCCTGATGGTAGCGCTCGTGCATCTGACCGGTGACGAAAGCATCATGCGCGGGGACATCCGTCCCAGAAGCCGCCTGTTGGCCGACCCCCAGGCAGGAGTCACAGAAGAACAGCAGGCTGTTGTGCGGGCACAGGCGTTTGAAATCCTGAAAGCATATCGAGATGGAGGCTGTCAATTGCCTCCGGCCCCCAACCTGGATCAGATTGCTGAAATGATGAACTTTATCATTGGAGAACCCCTGTTAGAAGCGTATGCAGAGTTTCTCGTCGGTGAATTGTCTCTCCATGGCGAAGATCCTTTTGGACAGCCTGGAATGGAACAGATTCCACAAAAAAAGAAAGACGCCTTCCATGTTCTTGTCATTGGCGCTGGCATGTCGGGAATCCTTGCAGCGCATCGCCTCAAAGAAGCAGGAATCCCCTGCACCGTTATTGAGAAGAATGCGGATGTAGGCGGCACCTGGCTGGAAAACACCTATCCGGGATGCCGGGTAGACAGCCCCAACCACACCTATTCCTACTCCTTTGTGCCCAAAAATTGGCCCCAATTTTTCTCGTCCCAAAAAGTGCTTCTGGAATATTTCGATCAGTGTGCGTCTGACTTTGGTATTCGCGACAACATTCGGTTCAACACAGAAGTAGAAAGAGCTGAATTTGACGAACAAAGCCAAACCTGGAATGTACGCATTCGAAACGCCGACGGCACAATCCAAATCCTGAACGCCAACGCGATCATCGGCGCTGTTGGCCAACTCAACCGTCCCCGACGGCCTGACATCGAAGGGCGGGATGCTTTTTCAGGTCCCTCCTTTCATACCGCCCAATGGGAACATGAGCACGATCTCACAGGCAAACGCATTGGGGTCATCGGAACGGGCGCAAGTGCCTTCCAGTCGGTGCCAGAAATTGCCAAACAGGCCAGAGAAGTCGTTGTCTTTCAGCGAACACCGCCCTGGGTTCGTCCGCAACCCATCTATCACGATTATGTTTCCGATGGGAAACACTGGCTTTTAAACCATGTGCCCTATTATGCTAAATGGTTTCGATTCTTCATGTTCTGGCGCTCTGGAGAAGGCATGCTCGAGGCTTCCAAAAAAGATCCAGCCTGGCCTCACCAAACCCGTTCTGTGAGCGAATACAACGACCGAATTCGTGCCAACTTCACCAAATATATCACATCGATCGTGGGAGACGATCCCGAATTGCTCCAAAAATGCATTCCAGACTATCCCCCCGGAGGAAAGCGTATCCTGGTGGACAACGGCACCTGGCTGAAAACACTACGACGGGACAACGTTCACCTGATCACCGATCCGATTGCAAAAATCACCGAAGCAGGGCTCGTCACAGAATCAGGAGAAACATATGAATTCGACGTGATCATTTATGCCACCGGTTTTTATCCCAGCCGCATCCTCTGGCCCATGGAGATCAGAGGCCTGGGAGGCCTGGACCTGCAAACCCATTGGGACGGAGATCCCCATGCCTACAAAGGCGTGAGCATCCCCCAATTCCCCAATTTCTTCTGCATGTATGGCCCCAATACCAATATCGTCGTCAACACCAGCATCATTTTCTTTTCTGAGTGTGAAATGCGATACATCCTGGGATGTATCAAACTTTTGTTGGAAACCGATCAGGCCTCCATGGACTGCAAACAAGATGTCCACGATACCTACAACGAGTGGATCGACGAAGGAAACGCAAACATGGCCTGGGGCGCACCCACGGTGAAAAGTTGGTACAAAAATGAAAAAGGTCGCGTCACCCAGAATTGGCCCTTCACATTGCTCAAGTTCTGGCAACAAACAAAAGGGCCTGACCCATCGGATTACATCTTCCGTTCCAGGAAGCCATAACATCAGACAGCTAACGCGATACCATGGGGAAAGCCCTGCTGACGTCCCGTCGCAGGGCTTTACGGTGTTGGAATACGTAGCTGTTTGCAAATCCTTTCAGCCGTGTAATCTGGAATCTCTCGACGACGTGGCACCGAGGTTCTTCGCAGGAGTACACAAAGACTTACTTTTGCAAGTATAGCAAATTGTCAGCCTCCGTGCAACTTCGAATCTGGAGCAATCATCTCCGCCTTATAAACTACCTGCTTTGAGGTTCTGGATGACGGGTTGCCGGTATGCTGTGTTCGTCACACCATTCTTTGATCGGATTGCGTCCTCCACGGGGCAGGTATTCCACCATTTCTTCAATGGGTTCTCCAACCAGGTACTTCTGAAGTGGGGTAAGCTTTTCGAGAAATTCCTGTGGCTGGGTGACATAGTCCATTGGCACGACCCAGCGATACCCATACCCAACCATAATGGCTTTTCGGGTATTTGAACCCCGGTGTACAGCACCTGCATGAAAAGTGCGATTCTCAAAAATCAGGCAATCCCCGGGCTGCAAGCTTGGTTCCACCGCATCGATAGGATCCGCCTCGCCCTCCGGGATTTCCGGTCGCCCGAGCAAGTGATTGCTGCCGGGCGCGACCATAGTAGCTCCCCGGTTTGGCTCGGTGAGATCCGTCAAATAGTAGGCACACTTGACCAGCAAGCGGGGAATCGCCGCATTGCCCATATCGTTGGTCGCCTGTGCATAATCCCGATGCCATCCTGGATGGCGATGCGATACTGGGAAATCTTTCGGGTCTGGGTGTTTGTAGATTAGGTGAGAAGTCATCACCTGAAGGTTTGCGCCCAGAAGTTGCACAACAATCGGCAAGATTTTCGGGTGGTCGATCAGCGGAATAAAGGCATCCTCCAGAGTGATTGAATTTCGAAACCCGTCGTACAGGTCGCCCGATCGCTGGCGATTTTGGGTCCGATCGCTGGCAATCAATCGATCCCCTGCTTCGATCAGGCTGTTAATGGTATCTTCATCCAATGCATTGCGAACAATCAGATATCCGTTTTGATCGAAAAACGCTATATCCTCTTCTGCAACCGGCGTATATGGTAGCATCTTTCTCCTTTCTATCCAACAGAAACAGAATCATCTCACAGGCTGCAAAGATAACACCTTCAAATCCAGGAAGCAAGTCGAGAAGGAAAAACAGATCGATGTTGTAGGCGCACAAGATTCAAGCGTTGCTTGATCCTCTTGTGTCTGTTATGTTGAGTATTCCACAAATTAACTGACTGAAGGAGCACACGAAAATGTATCTCAATCCCTACACAGATTCCAGAAGGTGGTTACGAGGCAATCTACACGGCCACACCTGCTGTGGCCGATTTATGGACGTCTCGGAAAGCGGCCCGATGTACGCCAGCCTGGGCTACGACTTCATGGCCATCACAGACCATAACATGGCCCCCAGTGAAGCCCAATGGCGCACCTGGCAATCCCAGGCCAATCTGGTCCTGATCCCTGGAGAAGAAAATGGCAGTACGGACCACATCTTAGAGCTCGGTGTTTTTGCCGTAACCGATACGCCCTCAGACAACATGGTTGAACGGACAGCAGTCCTTAAAAAATCCGGTGGTTTTATTGCCGCCTGTCACCCACAACAATACGACCATGGGGCAGAAAATATCCACGCTGCTGCCAACATTCTTCATGCATTTGAAATCTACAATGGCCTGCGTGAAAATCGAGGGTGTGACGAAGCAGCCAATATTGCCATCTGGGATGACGTGCTCACAAAGGGGCACCGCATCTGGGGCGTTGCCACCGACGACTTTCATTGCCAGTATACAACCCCTGGAAAGGGCTGGGTGTGTGTACAAGTCCCCGAAGAAGACAAAACCATTACCTGGCAAACCCTCGTACAGCAACTTAAAAAAGGCGCTTTTTATGCCAGCACCTCACCATCTTTTGATCATATTGTCTTTGACGGACAGACCTTGAGGGTCAAATGTGACAGCTTTGTGCAAAAAATCAGAATCGTGGGTCCCGAAGGCCGCACCGTGTTCCAGATAGAAGGCAATCGGCTTGAATGGGCGGCGGAACCCGACCTGACGTACTTCCGCATCGAAGGTCACTGCGGGGTACGCCGGACATGGAGCCAGCCATTTTTTAAGGCTTGAACCCGAACAAACGGACCCTCACCATTTAGATTCTGATTTGCATCCAAACCCCAACGACACACGTATAATGAAGCCCTTGTGCCACAGGAACAGATCCTCATGAACAGACCCAACATCCTCTTCATCGTGACAGACCAGCAGTCTGCCACCGCGATGAGCTGTGCAGGTAACCCGCACCTCAGCACCCCCCACATGGACGCGCTGGCGGCCTCTGGTTTGCGCTTTGAGCAAGCCTACTGTGCCGCCCCGGTGTGTGGTCCCTCCCGTGCCAGCCTGGCATCCGGCCGCCTCTCTCACGAGACCGGTGCTCTGGTCAATGGTCTCGCCCCAGATCCCGCCATTCCGAACATGGGCGAAATTTTTGGACAGGCAGGGTACCGCACCGCCTGGTCGGGCCGCTGGGGGCTGCCACAGAACAGCCCCGAAATTCCTGGCTTCGAGACCTTGCACGATTCGGACGCACCCATTGGCCTGGGCTTAAAGGGCGACGCTCACGTGACCGATGTGGCCATCGATTTTCTGCGCGAAGCACACACACAACCCTTTTGCCTCGGGGTTTCCCTCTGCAATCCGCACGACATCTGCTACTGGATTATGCAGCAGCCCCTGCCTCCGGAAGCAAACCTGTTACCACATACAGAACAGTTTGTACAAAGAGCACACGCGATTGAATTCAAAAATCCATCCGAAGCGTCTGAACTTCCACCGCTTCCCCCAAATTTCGAAATCGATCCGGAAGAACCGGAATTTATCCAGACCTGTCGAAAACGCCCCTATTACGGGCAGGAGGGCATCTTTACCACCCATTGGGACCAAACCCGGTGGCGGACCTATCTCGATGCCTATTACCGACTGACCGAAGAAGCCGATATCCAGGTCGGCCGCCTCTTAAAAACCTTAGGGGACACGGGC
>JAPUJS010000177.1 GCA_027296045.1 bacterium
TTGTGAGGCCAATGGCTGTTTCTTGCCGGACGGCACTGGCCTCAAAAGTTAGGATCGCGTAATTCAGGCTGGATCGTGTCTCAAGTGGAATTCTCACGGCTCCGGTTGATCTGGCTGTGTTATGGAATGCAATCTACCGAGAAAACTGGGTCGGTAAAAAGAGAGGCACTTGCAAAATAAGATGCAAGTGCCTCTTTCAATATGGATTCTATTTTGTCGGCTTTAGGATCGGGATAAAATGATCAGATGATCGTTGTAAAATGGCAATCCGGATTTGATGAACTGGACCTTGAGATTTAGTGCATGAGCGATCTGACGCCACTCTTCTTTTGAGAAGAAAGTGAGTCGGGTTTGCTGGACCCTGGTGCGGCCGATGCGGATCATGGTGAACTCGTGGAGGCGGGTCAGGTAATAGCCC
Organism: bacterium; assembly: GCA_027296045.1. Lineage (GTDB taxonomy): Bacteria > Latescibacterota > UBA2968 > UBA2968 > UBA2968 > JAPUJS01. The sequence continues at coordinate 419 of JAPUJS010000177.1, forward strand.
ATATGCCAGGAACGGAGGGTGTCTCGGGCGATGATTTTTTGAACGCTGGCGCTTGTGGCCAGTTTTTTCAAACAATCCATTTGGGCGGTGGCTTCAAAATAGTGCAGCACGTCGATCATGAGGACAATCTGTTGATGGACACTTTCGACATGTTGCAGGTCGGACACTTCAAACTGCAGTTTGGGGTGGTTGCCATAGCGGGATTGAGCCACCTGGATTTTATGGATATCGTGGTCGATGCCTGTTGCGCTGCACGCCGGTTTTTGGGTAACGAGTGCAGCGCACAAATCTCCGTAGCCGCATCCCAGATCCAGTACGGTCGTGCCGTCTTCGATGTGACGCAGGATCTGTTCGGGGGCCTGAAACAGGGATCTGAGGTGCTGGTAGAGCCGATCCCACATCAGGTTTCTCCTGGGGTTTGGATGCAGGAAAGCAGGGCCTGGTATTCTTGTGTCCGGCCTTTGACATAGGGCTCGTTGGGCAGGTGTTGAGAGGCAAATCCGGGGTGGGTGACAAATTCGGCATTTTGATGTTGAAACTGATGCAAGAGTGTCTGCAATAGACCCGGATAATCTCCACCTGTGGCCAGGGGCATGATCACCAGGTTGGGACAGTAGCTCAACCCGGCCCGATCCAGAGAGGCTTTCATGGCAAGACCGCAAGTATAGAGGGTGAGTATCCTGGGAATCTGGCTGATGAACCCATATTTGACGAGGGCGTACACATAACCGGGGAAGTGCCGGAAACGCATGGTCAAGCAACGTACGTGTTCGATGTTTTGGTGTTGGGCAACGTGGATGAGGGCGTGGAGGATTCGGGGAATGAGGTGAACGTGGTGGTGTGTATCCAAGAAGGAAATAGCAAGCCCGCGGGATTTCAGGAGGGCAAGTTGCTGGGAAATTTGGGCGATCAGGACGTCGGTGGATAGACGCCTTTTGAGGCTGGCCCGTAGCAATTGCCAGGGACTGGGCGGGTGGTTCTGCGTCTGTTTGGGCCAGGGTGTTGTCAGGTTGACATGCAGGCCGGTTTCGACATGGTTGCTCAATTTAGGCAACTCGGTCGGGTAGGTGGGATTGGCCAACACGCTTACTTTGTTCACAATCTTCTTTTTTGTGAGTTCCTGGATGGCCCGGTCGATTTCTGGATCTAGGCCGTAGTCGTCGGCAGCGAGTGTCATGATTACTCCGCTTCTTGTGTGATGGAGGGGCTGCATGGAGCAGTTTTCAGATAAAACCCGGTCCACTTTTTGAAGACAATGCGAAACAGGCTGAGGCTCATGAGGAGTGTGTGTTTTACAAAATTTCCCATGCCCATTTCCGACTCGTAGTAAAAGGTCAGGGGAACCGATGTGATTTGTCGATTGTTTGCCTGGGCGCAAACCAGCAGGTCGACGTCGAAGGCAAATCCGTTGATGGTCATTTTGTCGAAGCAGAGGGTTGCGGTTTCCCGATCAAACCCCTTCAGGCCGGCCTGGGTGTCGGCCAAGTTGAGGCGGGTGATCTGGTTGATGATCCAGTTGTAAAAACGGCCGCCGGTATGGCGGATATAAATATAGGACAGATTTTGAGGACGGATGTGATAGATGCTGTCCGGATGCATTCGACTTCCCACTACAAAGTGGGCTTTTTGATTGACCAGGTGGGCAATGACATGGTCGATGTTTTCGAAGGCATAGGGCAGGTCACAGTCTGTGAATACCAGAAACTGTCCTTTGGCAAGTCGAACGCCTTCTTTGATGGCGGCCCCTTTTCCCTTGTTTTGTTTCAGGTGTATATACTGGAAGCCGTCTGTGCTGGGCGATTGGGCCAAAAATTGTTCGATGATCTCGTGGGTATCATCCCGGCTCCCGTCGTTGACCAGGATGATTTCCTGTATGGATGGCGTATCGGCTATATATTGGGCGAGACGCTCCAGGTTTTTCCGAAGAAATGCTTCTGCCTGGTATATGGGAAGGATCAGAGAGACCACGGCGTGTGTTCCAATTGTTCGGTTCTGTTTTTGGTGCTGGGCGAAAATCGGAATGAAATATATATTAAATAAGATTTAATTCCAGGACAACTTCGTGCAGGCGGGGAAAAACCGAACGATCTGTATACTGGAACAGGTATTCGGACATCCGTCGTTTTGTAGAGGTTCGGGAGTCCTGATTTCCCAATCGGATTTGTGTGCATGCAATCTTTCGATGAAACCGATACCGGTTCCCATGTCTGGCATCGTCTCTTCTGTGGGCTTGCTGCCATTTATGGCGTGTTGATTCTACTGACGTTTTGGGAATATGGAATCACCACAGATGAGCCGCTTCATGTTGGGTATGGAGAACATATCTTCCGGTGGTATCAGAGCGGGTTTTCGGACCGGACGGTTTTTATTTCCACCAATCTCTGGCTTTATGGTGGACTTTTCGATCCGCTCGTGCAGGGGATCCGTCAAGGGGTCCCGATGGATGTCTACGATCTCCGACACCTGATGTGCGCGTTGGTCGGATGGGTTGGGGTGGTTGGGGCCTATAGGATCGGAACGCAATTGGGTGGGCGAAAGGTGGGTTTGCTGGCTGCATTGTTTCTGGTGTTGACACCTCGCTACTACGGACACGCCTTCAACAATACCAAGGATATTCCGTTTGCAGTAGGGTATTTGTGGGGGCTTTCTTTTTTGGTACAGGGGGTGGGTTCTTTGCCACGTTTGCCGTGGCATCTGGTGGGCAAGATTGGGTTGGCCATTGGGCTGACCCTGGGGATTCGGGCAAGTGGATTGGTGCTGGTTGCCTATCTGGGATTGTTTTTCGGCATTCGGTATCTACAGCTCGTGCGGGAAGGACAGGTGGGGGTCTTAGAAGGAAAAGCGCTGGCGGTTCGGGTGGTGTCCATCGGGGCGATTGCGTATGGCGTCCTGTTTCCCTTTTATCCCTGGTTGCACATCCATCCTTTGACGGGTATCTGGGACAGCTTTCGAGCCTTTGCGGACTTTCCCGAGGTTCATCAGAATTTTTTCGAAGGGCGATACATCCGAAGTACGGAGATCCCCCGGGTGTATGCGGTGCAATGGTTGTTGTTGACGCTTCCGGAATTTGTCCTCCTGGGTCTGTGTGGTCTGCTCGGGCTCCGATGGAAACAGGTGCGAAGCGCTCAGGCGGTTCAGCTGGCGCTGCTAGGCTTTGCCGCAGTATTCCCCTTGCTGTTTGGGGCACTGACCCACACGCCGTTGTTGAATGGCATCCGGCACATGATGTTTGTGGTCCCTCCACTGGTCATTTTGAGTGCCGCAGGTGTTCAAGCCGCAGTAGATCGGGTTTCGGGCTGGATGAGACAAACTTTGATCCTGGGATTTTTCGCACTTGTGCTCATGGTTTTCGCGGATATGATTCGATTGCATCCCAATCAGTATGTGTATTTCAATCGCATCTTTGCAGGCGGGTTGGAAAAGGCATCGACGCGTTACGATACGGATTATTGGAACCACAGCTACAAGCAGGGGTTGAAGTGGATTGAAAATCAAACCCACGCATCCGATCCAAAGCTGAGGATTGGGAGCCTGTATGAAAATGTTCGGTATATGGTAGACACGACGCGCTTTGAATTTACGGATATGCCGGAAGACGCCGATTTTTATCTGGGCAACCCTCGATTGGATTCCCACCGTGCCATTCCTGGAGAGACGATCCATGTGGTTCGGGCGACGGGCGTTCCTCTGCTTTATGTGATTCGTCCAGATAGCAGCTGGAGACAAGATCCGTTCTTTATCGATGCGCCGGTGATGCATTACCGATTGGGGAATTACTATGGGGCGCGTGGCGATCTGGAATCCGCGCTTCAATCCTATCGGCAGGTGTTGTTGCTGATGTCGAGGGGGTTGCGGGCTGTAGAGGTGGACAGTGTCGGGGTTTATTACAAGATGGGCAATATCAGCCTGGGACTGGATCGATATACGGATGCGATGGGATATTTTGAACCGATTCAAAACGTGAATGCATTTGCCGGGAGTATTGCAAATAATCTGGGTCATTATTTTTTGGGCAAAAAGGCCTATGCCCAGGCGCTGGAGTGGTATCAGCAGGCCGTCCGCAATGCCCCTGGATTTTATGTGGCGCGTGTCAATCTTGGAAATATGTACTTGAAGGTTGGCCAGATGGAAGAGGCTATTGCATCTTATTGGGAGGCGGCTCAGCTGGAGCCATCCGATTCGGAACAGCAGTATCGGATGGGCATGTATCTCTACCAGCTCGAACGCTACGACAAAGCAACCGTCTGTTTTGAGCGGGTTGCCCGTGTTCGATATGCGGATGCGGAAAGCTACTACAATTTGGGGCTTTCACGCGCTGGCCAGAAGGATTATGGAGGGGCGCGTCGGGACTTTGAAAAGGCAGTCCAATTGGCACCGGATCATGAAGAGGCCTACCGGAGTTTGGGCACGGTTTGTATGTATCTGGAAGATTATGGGGCAGCGACAAGGGCTTATCAAGCGGCCGGTCGGATTGCACCCGGTCGGGTTTATTTGCATTTGATGTTGGGAGAAGCGTATGTAAAAATGCAGCAGTATGACAGCGCGAAGGCGGCTTTTGAACAGGTCCTGGAGATTGATCCTGAACATGAGGTTGCGCTTCGGAAACAACGTGCTCTGGAGACCATGAACCTGTCGCCTTAAAGCCACCCGCGCAATCGATATACCAGCAGGCCGATATATTCGTGACAGATCGATCTGAGTTGTGCCAGGTTGGTCCAGGAAAACAGTCTGTATCGGACGATTTCTTTGGGCAGAAAAGTATGCGGAATGACTTCGAACCCCTGTTTTTGCCACACAGCGGTTGCCCGGGGAATATGAGACCAGGAAGAGACCAGAATAATTTTGCGGATACCCCGGTCTTGCAGGCGTGGGGCGCTGCGCACGGCTTCGTGATAGGTGGTTTGGCCCGAGATCATCTGGAGGGCCGTGTCGGGAACGCCCATACCGAGGGCAATGATTTTCATGGCCTTTGCCGCACCCAGGCTGTCGGTGGGGCTGAATCCTGTGAGCAAGAGGAGGGGTGCCCGGCGCTCTTCTATATAGATCTTTGCGCCCATATAGGCACGTTCTGTGGAGCCAGAGGTTGGAATGCCTGCCGGGGTTGCGCTGGCCCCGAGCACAACGATCGCATCGGCTTTTTGTGGGCTGTTGGGGGGGATCCAGGATTTGAGGGGGGCGGCGATCAGGGCATAGACGGGATAGCTGGTGAGGGCGGCACACAGAAGAAATCCGGCAAGGCTAGATTGAAAGGCAGTCGAGATCTTCTGCCGATATGTGATCCAGGCCGTGATGCCCAGCGGGATCAGAACCAGCAGGGGCGAGAAGATCAAGGCTTCGATGAGGTGTTTGAGTTCCATAAAAATAAATACCCCCGCCGGCATGCGTATCCAGCGGGGGTTTACAGGGTTGTGTTTTTTACTGCGCCATGTCTTTCAATTTCTTCAGAGCCGTGATCCGCACACTGGTGGAGGCAGGTTTGGCTTTGAACATGGTCTCTTCACCCGTAAAAGGATTGATGCCTTTGCGGGCTTTGCGGGCCGGCTTCTTCACGGTCCGAATCTTGAGCAGACCGGGCAATGAGAATTCACCGACCGAGCGTTTTTTGACATGTCGCTCGATGACCGAACTGAGTTCTTCCAGAACATTGCCGACGTCTTTTTTCGACATGCCGGTGTTTTCGGCGATTTCGGCGAGAATCTGGGATTTGGTCATTTTCTTTCTTACGGCTGTTGCTTTTGCCATGTTACCCTCCCCCGAGGTAAATGGTGTTGATGAATGAGGCCGATTGGGCCCGGTGATTTTCGGCTCTTAAGTTTAAGATAAGTGTTGCCCTGTGTCAAGAGAGGAAATGCATTTTATCCCATTATCACAGGCTATGGGCATTCAGGATGGGTTGGACATGGAAGATTGTGCCAGGCACTATGGGCCCCTGGAGACCCTCCAGAAGCCGATTGACACAGATCTTTTTGCTGACGACTGTTGCCGGGATTTTGCAGGGGGGAAAAAATAGGAACCCGTTTTCGATGTCGGGCGTTTAATCCGTACACTTCAACTCCAATACTCCAAGCGTTGATTGTGAAGAGCGTTGATTGTGCCGCAGCAGATCAGCGCTTTTTTTATGCCAAATCTGAAACTTTTCCGGGATGCCGGACGTCTGAATCTATAACCACGCAACATCCCGATAAGGTGCTGGTTTTTCCCTCCCTACCAGCACCTTATTTTTGTACACATTTCTTCCGGCTTTGATGCCGGTTTTTTTATGGTATTTGGAGGAGATTTCGGGCCTGTTCCCGGCCTTTTTGAGCGGCCGGGTGGTCGGGTTGGAGGGTCAGAGCATATTCAAAGGCTTTCAGGGCTTTTTCGGCATTTCCCTGCAGGAGGTGGCTATTTCCGATATTCACATGGCCCATGGTATAGTCGGGCTGGACATGGATGGCTTTTTGAAACCAGTTCAGGGCTTCCAGATTGTTTTTCTGACGGATATAGGTGATACCGATGTTGTTGTAAATGGCCGGATTTTCAGGGTCCAATTTCAGGGCTTTGCCATAGTGTTTCAGGGCTTCGGCATAACGGCCCAGTTTCTGATTCAAGGTGCCAAATCGGTCGTAGAAGTTGCCAATCAATAGATAGTGTCGGGAGAGACCGGCATTGTATTCCAGGACGGTCTGGTAGGCTTTCAGGGCGGCTTCGAGGCGGCCGGCTTGTTCGTGGGCTTTGCCCTGGCGAAGGTGGTAGAAGGGCGATTCGCTAAAGGTGGGGTCGTTTTTGTAAGTACTGTCGGGGCGGAGTATGTAAAGCAGGGGCACATTGTCGGCCCGAATGATATGCAGGATTTTTCCGGGCACAACGCGGTGCCGGTCGAAGCGGGTGATGCCGAGATAGAAGTCGGCACTTTCGGGAGGCTGGACGTATTCATAGTGTTCGGAGTCTAAGCTGTGGGCGACTTCCAGATAGAGACTGCCGATGCGGTATTTGGGCTCCGATGGACGGGGTGGAAATTGGGTTTCGATCCAGCGAATGCCTTCTTTAAAGCTGTTTTGCCAGTAATCGGTTTCATAGCTTTTCGCGGCCGTTTCCAGGCCGCCGGCAAAAAGGCGGTTGAAGTAGATATACTGGTGGGGATGCAGGCGGACCATATCCCAGGCGGTCAGGGCCATCAGCAAGACAATCAGAGCAGTCCATGTTCTGCGAAAATAGGTGGTTTGTAGATGGGCACGAGCGTGTAAGAGGCCAAGGACTGCTGCAATCCCCAAAGGAGGAATGATAAAAAGGATGTGTCTCAGGCCGTCGTAGAGGGGGGTTCTGGTGAGGACGACGACGGCAAGGGGAAAAAAAGCACTGGTAAGGAGGAGGAGGGTTTGAAGGGAAAGGGGTGGACAAGCCTGCTTTTTCCGGGAAATCAGCCATCCGATTCCGCCGGCCGCGAGGCCCAGAAAGACGAACTCCGGCAGGGCAATCAGGAGCCATTTGGGGGCATAGTACCAGGGCAGGTCGGTGCTGATGACATAGCGGCCTTCGAAGAAACTGGGGTGTTGTTCGGGGAAGCGCGAGAAGAAGGAGACGGTTTCAAACGGATGCAAAATGGGGTTCAGGTGTGCCCAGGGCCAGAAGAGGATCATGAGGATATAGGCGATTGCAAAGATGGGGAGGAACTGGGGGATGAGGGTTCTGGTGGTGTCCAGGAAATTTGTCTTTGTGAGGCCCTTTTGCTTGAGAAGTTTTAGCAAAAAGAAGACGCCCATATAACCGACCAGGACAGCGGCGAGAGTACGCATGGCCAGGGTGGCACCTATGCTCAGGCCGAGGTGCCAGATGCGACGTCGCGGCAGGTGGGGCAGGTCTTCGAGTCCTCGGATGAGGGCATCCAGGCTGCACAGATAGAAGACGGCAAAGGGAATGTCTTTGGGGTTGTTGAAGGCATGGCCGTAAAAGCGGGGGATGAGCAAGAGGGCAAGGGCCGAAAGCAGGCCGGCAGTGGGGCCGCCCAGGGTGAGGCCGATGCGGTAGGCGGCGATGACGCCCAAAAGACCGAGCAGGGCATTGCAAAGGTGGCTGGCGTCGAAGGGGTCGAGGGGCAAAATGCGATGGGCGATGTGGCCGAGGGTGTCGAAAAGGCCGCCGTAGAGGTGGGTGTTGCGAGACTGGAAGACACTTCTGTCCTGGAAGCCGCTGGTGTACCATCGGAAGACGTCAGCGCCATTTTTGATATGGTTGTGTTCGTCGGTGGTGATTCCGTAGTCCTGAAAGGTGATCAGGATGAGGAGGGCGTACACACCGAACAGGAGGTAGGTGAGGTATTTGATCTGTTGAGTTGTCATACCATTTGGGTTCGAGAACGGTGTGCGCTATTTTGTCAGGCGTTCTAGATTGTGACGGGCCACATCGTAGTCTGGATTCAGTCGAAGGGCTTTTTGCAAAAGCAGGATGGCTTTGTCGGGGTTGCCAAAGTGGATGTAGAGTGTGGCAAGATTATTATAGGTTGGGGGATGGTCGGGGTTGAATTGAAGGGCTTTTTCGTAGGCCTGGCGGGCCTGTTCGAGGCTGCCCTGTTGTTGATAGGCCAGTCCCAGGTTGTAGTAGGCTTCCCGGTGTGTGTTGTGAAAGGCAATGGCTTGTTGATAGGCCTGAATGGCCGATGGCAGGTCGCCTTTGTCTTTGTAAGCCAGACCGAGGCTGTTCCAGGCATCGGGAAAATTGGGCAGGATTTCGACGGCACGGCGGTAGTGAATCAGGGCGTTTCCCAGGTCTTTGGTTTTGTGAAACACGCTTCTGGCAATGGCGTAGTGTGCGCGGGCGCTTTGAGGCGCAGATTGGATCTGGGCGTGGTAGAAACGATGGGGAGTGGACCAGACCTGGTTGCGGGCAAGTGTGCGCCCCGAAAATAAGAGAAGGACAAAAACGATTGCATACAGGGCATACGGGTTCCATTTTTGACAAGCTGTCTGCGCACCCATCCCGGCAAGCAAACAAAAAAAGAGGGAAGGATTGTAGGCCAGGCGTTCTCCCATGATGGTTCCGATGGGCAGGATCAGGTTGCTGGTAAGGGCAAACAGGATAGCATAGCCCCCGATGGCAAACAGGATGTGTGGATGGGTGTGACGCGTTTTCCAGGCGACGGATAGGAGGACCAGGGTGATTGTGAAGAAGCCAATGACGTGGGAATGTACCGGGGTTTGGATGATGGGGATCTGGTTCCAGGAGTAGTCGGAAGACAGGTGGATGGGGAAGACCTGCAAGATGATATAATCGAACTGGATGCGAAAAGCGGTGAGCAGACGGTGGCCCAAAGGCGCAACAGCAAGCGGATTGTCCAGCGGGGGGATGGCCTGGAGGATGCCTGCAACGGCCAGGTTTCGACACCCGAACCAGGCGATGAGGACCAGGCTGTAAGCGCCATATCGTGACCAGGAACGTTTTTGGGGGGCAAGCACAAGATCCATCCAAACGATGAGAGGGACCCAGAGAAGGGCGGATTCTTTGCTGAACAAGGCCAGGAATAGACAGCAGAGGCTGAGACCGAAATTGCTTGCTCTGAGGTGCAAGATGAGAAAAAGGAGGCCAAAGAGGGCGGCCAGGAGTTCGGATCGGTTGACAATAGAGGCAACAGCTTCTGTGTGGATGGGGTGGACGGCAAAGAGCAGGGCAGCAAAAAGGCCGGTGGGTTTGGAAAGCCCCAATTGCAGGATAAAATGGTAGAACAGGGCGCTGACGCCGGCGTGCAGGAAGAGGTTGATGAGGTGATAGCCTGCCGGATGTTCCAACCCCAGGGTTTTGTTGAGACCTGCATTGAGGGCCAGGGTCCAGATGGTGAGGGGGCGATAGAGGGTGTCTTGAACGCGTAGGTCGCCCCAATAGCGTCCGTTGAAGATGGCGGACAGGTCCCAGGGGGATTGAAGGGCTTTGTGGTGTGGGATGAGGGCGTAGTCGTCCAGGACCAGTTCGTTGTGGATGGTGTTGACAT
>JAPUJS010000178.1 GCA_027296045.1 bacterium
CATTTCAACCCATGAATCTGTCACTCCAACCAGCCAAGGGAGGACCCTATGGCCGTGCCCGAAGTCATTGTCGATCGCGACCGTCTCATCGAATTGGTTCAACAGGGCAACACCCCCGAACAGATCGCCGAAATTTTTAATGTCGACGGCGGTATTGTCCGCGACATGGTCCACCGCCTGGAACAAAACGGCTACTACGACTTGCTGCACAAAAAGAAAGATGCATAAAAAAGGAGTCAGAAAAACATATCTTTCTGACTCCTGGAAACAATCCCTGTAGTCTGGCTACATCTCAACGCCTCCAATTCCCTCAATCCGGCCTTCCTGGATGGTAATTTCATCTGCTTTCCGAATCCGTTCCACCTGGCCGTCCCGCAAATCCACCACGCGGTCCGACACGCCCAGCATCTTGTGATCGTGGGTGTTGGTCACAATCGTCGCACCGCTTTCGGACTGAAGTTTCAAAAGCAATTCGATAATTTCTTTTCCCGTGTTCAAGTCCAGGTTCCCGGTGGGCTCGTCGGCCAGAATCAAATCTGGATCGTTGGCAATGGACCGGGCAACCGCCACGCGCTGTTGTTGTCCGCCCGAGAGTTCGAACGGTTTGTGATGCATCCGATCACCCAATCCGACCAGAGACAATTTGTGAGCGGCTTTCTCTTCATACTCTTTCTGGGACATACCCGAAAACACCATCGGCAACGCCACATTTTCCAGGGCCGTCATCACCGGGATCAAATTGAAAGACTGGAAGATATAGCCCACGCTGTGACAACGCAAATAAGCGATCTGGGCCTGTTTGAGCGACCCCATATTGACGCCGTTTACAAGCACTTCACCTTTGGAAGGCGTATCCAGCGCCCCAACCATATTGAACATGGTGGTCTTGCCCGAACCAGAAGGCCCCATAATCGACAGATATTCACCCCGGACCACATCGAGGTTGACCCCCCGAAGCGCATGGACTTCCTCATCGCCCATTCGGTAGGTCTTCCAAACATCCCGAACCTGGATAATATAGTCGTCGTGTCGGGCCGGTGAAGCGTCTGAAGCCTGTGCCTGGGTATCTTCGGCCATACTTTTCTCCTCACTAAATATCTGTTAGACCAAGAATTGCCCGTTTATGTTAGGAAAATTCAATCACCCTGTCAAGTGATTTAAACACCAGAAGACTGCCTATGGGCCTGGAACACGATTTCCACGCTCCATTCCAAATCATAATCGGTAGAAAGGAAGCCTTATGAAACTTGCTGTCTGCAATGAATTCTTCGAAGGTTGGAAGATTGAGAAAGTCTTTAACTATGCCGCTGAAATCGGATGCGACGGTGTCGAAATTGCCCCCTTTACCCTGGCCCAATCCGTCACCCGGATCTCATCCTCTCGGAGGCGCAACATTCGCAAAGCAGCCGAAAAAGCCGGGGTCGAAATTGTGGGACTCCACTGGCTTCTGGCAAGCCCAGCGGGCATGTATCTCACCCACCCCGACAAGGCCATCCGCAAAAAAACCCAGGACTATATCAAGGCTCTGATCCATTTCTGCGGCGATCTGGGTGCCAAGGTCATGATCCACGGCTCTCCGGCACAGCGCAACATCCAGAAAGGCTGGGACCGGGAAGAATGCTGGAAATATGCCGTCGATATTTTTGCAAACTGCACCAAAGAGATGGCCAAGAATGATGTTACCTACTGCATCGAAGCCCTTACCACCAAAGAGACCAACATCCTCACCTCCATTTCCGAAGCCCTCCGGATGGTCGCCGATGTAAACCATCCCAACTTTCAAACCATGGTCGACACCAAAGCCGCCGCCGCTGAAAACAAACCCCATGTAGATGTCATCGCCGAAGCAGGCAAGGCGATGCGTCACGTTCACGTCAACGACCCCAATCTGCGGGGTCCGGGTTTTGGAGACCTCCAATTTGCCTCCATCCTTCGAGCCCTCAAAGATCGGCATTACGACGGTTATGTATCTGTCGAAGTCTTCAACTTCAAACCCGACGCCGAAACCATTGCCGCCCGAAGCATTGGCTACTTGAAAGGCATCCTCGAGGGCCTGGAAGCCTGAACAAAGCCGCAAGCCGCAAAAAAAGGGGTTACGGAACAACCGTAGCCCCTTTTTGCAATGGGGAGGCACAAGGAGCAAAACACCAACAAATCTTCCGTTTCTTTTGCTTCCGAAGTTTTCTTTTATTTGCCAGTCCTGAAGGTTATATTTCCTAATCCACAATCCGAACAATATCACGCGTCGAATGGTTTCGAAAAAAAGAATGTCCACCACATTACCCCACAATTGGAAATGGATCCTCACCGCTATCCTGCTGGCAGGCGGCGGCCTTCGATTCTTTGGGATCGGTTGGGGAACGGATGTCCAAACCGGTTTCTTCCACCCGTTTCATACAGATGAATCAACCGTTGTAGACGGTTCAAGATGGGTGGGGATAGACCTGCGACAAATCAAAGCATCCTATGGAAAAGCCCCAGTCTATCTGCTCAGAGGAATGGCCTTTGTGGTAGAGAAAATCACCGGACTCGACTTGCGCAACCATACATCTCAGCGCACACTCCATTTGCTGGGAAGATCTATCTCTGCCACTCTGGGAACCCTGACAATTCTCGCAGTCTTCTACATCGGACTCTCTCTGAACGGGCCCTGGACGGGCCTCCTGAGCGCTTTTTTTCTCGCCTTTTCTCCGGGTCATATCCAGCAAAGCCATTATTATACCGTAGACATCTCCTTTACATTTTGGGTCACCTCGGCGCTCTTTCTCATGCTGCGAATGCCGTCGGATCGAACACGGGAGTATATCTTGTGCGGTGCCCTGTGCGGACTGGCGACCGGGACACGCCTGGCAGGGATCTGGCTGGGCTTCCCTTTTCTGATCGCGAACCTGTGGAACCGTCGCCAAAGACGCATTCTCCCGCTTGCAAGCTACCTGGGCACAGCCGCCCTTGTCACGTGTATCTGTGAACCCTTTCTCCTCCTGGATCCCGATCACTTTTTCAGCACCCAGGATGTCCGTCAATTGATGCTCAGCGTACAGGTAGCCAGAGGCGATCTGATCGAAATCTGGTCCCTCTACGATTTCTCTACCACGCCTTATTTATTTTATATCACCCACCTGTTCCGTTATGCGCTGGGATCCCCATTAGAAATCCTGGGAATCGGAGGCGTCCTGGCCATTTCCTGGCGTCGATCCAAATCCGGCTGGGTTTTGCTCGGCTGGCTGATCCCCTATTTCATCGTCGTCGGAAGCCTCCATACCAAGCCCATCCGATATACGACCCCGATGCTGCCCATCCTGGCTGTGTTGGGTGCCTGGGCCAGTTTACAACTGGGTCATTGGTTCCATTCAAAAACCCAACAAATCTGGACGATTCCACTGCCCGCCATTCTGGTTGGCCTTCCCACATTTCTGTATGGCCTGGCATTCATGACCATTTATACATCCGAAGACAGTCGTATCTCCGCAGCACGCTGGGTGCAGAAATCCATCCCACAAGGCGAAACCGTCCTGACAGAACGAGGGGGATTTCAAACCATGTGGATGGTTCCAGAGGCACAGTACCGTCGTAAAATCGACGACGCCGCTTTTTTTGTCAATTCGGAAGGCTGTTACCCCTATTGGAAGTATGTGGACGAAATAAAAGAAAAGCTCACAGGGGTCAACTGGATCGTCATCATAGAAGAAAACCGCATGCGGCAATACCTGAAAGTCCCCAACCGATATCCGATAGGATATGCATTTTATCACGGCCTGGCATCCGGGGAACTGGGTTTCAAGCACATTCGATCTTTTAAGGTAACGCCCGCGATACCTGGCTGGGAATTTTCCGAAAACGACGCGGAACCCTCGATAACCGCCTTTGACCACCCCCGTGTGTCGATCTATTCCCGAACCCAAGATACCGATCGGCTGTTTGCGCTGTGGGAAGAAAAAACCAGATCCAATCCGATCTTGCCGGATCGCCATATCCGGGCCGGGGTGGAAGCATACAAACAGGAAAACTGGGAATCAGCAACCACCCAATTTCAAAATGCCGTGCAGATCAGACCCACGTTTTTATTGGGACATTTGCTACTCCGTGAAGCCTACCTGAAGCAAGGCAGAGTTTCTGAGGCAAAGCAAGCATTGGCGCAGGCTTTAAAGGTCCATAGCTATATTCCAATCGCGGCCGTCGAAGGCATGCTG
>JAPUJS010000179.1 GCA_027296045.1 bacterium
TGGGGGGTCTGAAGAGGTAGCGGCTGAGATATCCGGTCATCTCCTCGCCCGTCCCGGCATGCTTTACGTGAACGACCCAGTCCTGCTTCCAGACTTTCTTGGGCACAGCGCCGTAGAGGTCTGCGGCTCGGAGCGCATCGCGGAGCTTGGCTCGGAAGATGGACGAGAGCACGCGTCCCGGCATGAGGAACTTCGCGTTCTTTGGCTTGCGCCACCCGAGCCCATCCGGGGTGAGCCCACCTGCGGTAACGAGGAAGTGGGCATGGGGGTGGAAGCGCTTGTGTTTGCTTTTATGAACGCCTATGCCAACGGGGACCATGAGCTTGCAGCCCGAGAGATTTTGAAACAACACTGGCCCGAGGTCTATGTAGTGGCGTCGGCATCGATTTTGCCCGTGTTTCGCGAGTTTGAGCGCACCAGTACGGCGGTGGTGAATGCCTATGTGCAACCCGTGGTCAGCCGGTATGTGATGCGTCTGAAAGATCGGTTGCAGGATAGGGGATATCGGCGGGATCTGTTGATTATGCAGTCAAACGGGGGGATGATGTCGGCCGAAGCGACTCGGGATTTTTCGGTCAACACGATTTTGTCGGGCCCGGCCGGGGGGGTGAGTGCGGCGACCCGGATTGCAGCGGAGAGCGGGTCGCAGCAGGTGATTGCATACGATATGGGGGGCACCAGCCTGGATGTATCGCTGGTGGTGGACGGAGAACCGGCGACCTCGAACGGGACGGAGCTGGATTTTGGGGTGCCGGTGATGTTGTCGATGATTGATATTCACACCATTGGGGCGGGCGGCGGGAGTATTGCGGTTGTGGATGAAGGTGGGATGTTGCAGGTTGGACCGGAAAGTGCGGGGGCCGAACCCGGACCCGTGTGTTATGGAAAGGGGGGAAGGGAACCGACTGTGACGGATGCCCATTTGGTGCTGGGGCGAATCAATCCGGATGCGCCGATTGCCGGTGGGGTGCGGCTGGATGTCGAGGCGGCCAGGTTGGCGATGGAAGAAAAAATCGGCACGCCGTTGGGTTTGTCGGTGGAAGCGGCGGCCGGGGCCATTTTGACGGTGGCAAACAATCGGATTGCCGGGGCGATTCGGCGGGTGTCCATCGACCGGGGACACGACCCGCGCGATTTTGCGCTGTTTGCCTTTGGAGGGGGCGGGCCTTTGATGGTGAGCTTCCTGTTGGAGGAGCTGGGAATGGATCGGGGGATCGTGCCGGTACATCCGGGGATTACCTCGGCCTGGGGGTGTGCGATTGCCGACTTGAGGCGTGATTTTGTGGCCATGATCAACCGTCGTCTTTCGGAGGTGGATGTGGGTGGTCTGGAAGCTTGTTTTGAAGCACACCTCCGGGAGGGAGAGGCGTTTGTGCGGGGCGAGGGGATTTTCCTGGAGCGGGTTGTGGTGCAACGAGAGGCAGACCTTTCCTATGAAGGGCAAACCCATGTAATTCGGACGCCGCTGCCTTCCGGGCGTCTGACCCGCGAGGGTATTGCAGCACATTTTCGGGCGGCGTATTTGCGTTATTACGGGCGGGTGGATGCGGGGTTTGGGGGGTTGGAAGATCTGCTGGAACAGATGCCGATCCGGTTGTTGAATTTGCGCACGTCGGTGGTCGGAGTGCGGCCGGATGTGGTGTTGAAGGAGTTGCTGGTCCGTCCGGAGACGTCGGTGGCAGACGCACATCTGGGAGATCGATCGGTGTATGTGGACGACGGATTCTCGTCTGTGCCAACCTACGCGCGTTCAAAGCTGCCGTGGGGTGCAACTCTTCGTGGGCCGGCCGTGATTGAGCAGGCCGATACAACGGTGTGGCTGTCTCCGGGGGTGCACGCTCAGGTAGATGAGGGGGGCAATTTGTTGGTCAAGAGCGTTTCGGGTGCAGGAGAAAGAGAGATTCGGAACCCGGGACGTGAAACTAAATAAGGATTTGAGATGGAGATAGATCCGATTACACTGGCCGTGATCCGGGGAAGTCTGGAGCAGATTGCAGATGAGATGGACGCTACGCTGGAACGGATGGCGTTTTCGCCGGTGATTTCCGACGGGTTTGACCGGGCAAGCGGGATTTATGACCGGGAAAACGGGGGGGTGATCATGCAGGGCCCCCGGGGGTTGCCCAATTTTATCTATGTGATGGGGTTTACGGTTCGGTCGGTGATGGAGCGGATTGAGGAGATGGCACCCGAGGATATTTATATTGTAAACGACCCTTATCTGGGGGGCACACACTTGATGGATGTGAAGATGGTGAAGCCCTTTTACTATCAGGGTCGGTTGACGGCTTTTTTGGCCAACAGCGGACACTGGCCGGACATTGGGGGACGCGTGCCGGGGGGGTTTTCGACCAAGGCGACGGAGATTTATCAGGAGGGGTTGCAACTGCCTCCGGTGAAATTGTACCATCGGGGCCGGTTGAACCGGGAGGTTTTGAAGATTATCTTGCACAATGTGCGGGTGTCGGAAGAACGGCAAGGGGATATTATTGCGCAGGTGACGTCGTTGCATGTGGGGGCAGATCGGTTGACCCGGTTGCTGGATCGATATGGGGTGGACACGGTTTTTGGAGCGGTGGATGAAATGAGCAGGCGTTCGGAGCAGTTGATGCGGTCGCATATTGAGAGCCTTCCGGATGGCACGTATTGGTTTGAAGAGCATATGGACAGCGACGGGGTGGACTGGAAACCGTTGACGATTGATCTTTCGATGACCGTGGATGGCAGTGATGTGCATCTGGATTTTTCGAAAAGCAGCCCGGCCTGTCGGGGGCCTTTGAACAGTGTGTTGAGCACCACGATGGCGGGGGTCTATATTGCCTTCAAGCATACGTTTCCGGATGTGCCGATGAATGAGGGGTGTTTTAAGCCGTTTACATTTAACTTGCCGCCCGAGACCTTTTTGAATGCACAACACCCCCGTCCGGTGGCGGGGTGTGCGGCAGAAGTGTGCCAGCGGGTG
This sequence comes from bacterium, assembly GCA_027296045.1. Lineage (GTDB taxonomy): Bacteria > Latescibacterota > UBA2968 > UBA2968 > UBA2968 > JAPUJS01. Next base: position 2,963 of record JAPUJS010000179.1, read on the forward strand.
ATTGATGTGGTGCTTGGGGCGCTGGGACAGGCGAATCCGGAGCGGGCGTATGCAGGGCCGATGGGTACGGTGACCAATTTGTCGGTGGGGGGGGAGGATCCGGAGCGTGGATATTATGTCCTCTATTCGTTTATTGGCGGGGGATATGGTGGGAATTTTGAAACGGATGGGTTGACCAATGGGAATCCGACGCTGGCGCTTGCCAGGACCCAGGCACTGGAGATTTTGGAGGCTCGATATCCGATTCTGTTCCGGCAATATACCATCCGGGAGGGGTCTGGCGGGGCGGGGTTGCGACGGGGTGGGTTTGGGGTGGTGTTCGAGTTCGAGATTCGGCGGGGAGAGGCGAGTGCGTCGCTTCTGGGCGATCGGGCATTGTTTGCACCCTTCGGGATTCTGGGAGGCAAGCCGGCACAGGTGGCCGAGCATTCGTTTGTGCTTCAAGGGAAAGCGTATCGACCGGCGCACCTGTCCAAGGATGAGGGTGTGTATATGCAGGTGGGGGATGTGGTGCGGTTGGAGACGCCGGGTGGGGGTGGGTATGGGAATCCGTTGGAGCGACCGTCGGAAAAGGTGTTGGAAGATGTGCGGCGGGGGTATTATAGCAGGGAAGTGGCACGAGAAGAGTATGGGGTGGTGATTCGGGAGGATGGATGGGAGATTGATGAGGAAGAGACCCAGAGGTTGAGAAGGATTGAGGATTAATTTAAGAGGAGGGTTTGGTATGCGGACACGAGCATTGGGTAAGACGGGGATGCGCGTGACGGAGTTGTGTATGGGGTGTTGGGAGATTGGGGGGTTGTTTTGGGGGCCGATCGATCAGGTTGAGGCCCGGAAGCTGTTGTGGGCGGCTTTTGATGCGGGGGTCACGACGTATGATCTGGCGGATGTATATGGCAATGGACGGAGTGAGTGTCTGGTGGGGCGGGCGTTTCACGATCGGCGGGACAAGGTTGTATTGATTAGCAAGGCGGGGTATTTGCCGGGGGCCGATGGGGCGCAGTCTTTGTATCAACCGCAGGTGCAGTGTCACGAGCCGAAGTATTTGAGGCAGGCCTGCGAGATGAGTTTGTGGCGGCTGGAGACGGATTATATAGATGTGTTTTTGTTGCACGATCCGCCGATGGAAGTGGTGAAGCGGCAGGGGGTTTGGAATGTATTGCGGAAGTTGAAGGCGGAGGGGAAGATCCGGGCATTTGGGGCTTCGGCCCCTCTGAATGTGGCTGTGGAGGCCGCTCGAAACGGGGCCGAGGTGATTGAGACACCGTTCAGTTTGCTGCTTCCCCAGGCTGGAGGGGATCTTTTCCCGCTGGCGAAAAAGGAGGGTGTGGGTGTGCTGGCACGGTCGCCGTTTACAAGTGGGCGGTTGTTTCAAACGGGCAAAGATGCGCCGACCAAACCGTTTCGGTTTTTGGCGCAAAAGGATCGGCCGTTGACGGCGGCGGCGATCAAGTATGTGCTGTCGCAAACGGCCGTGTCGTCGGTGGTGACGGGGATGATGAAGCGGACGGAGTTGAAAAAAAATGTGGTTGCAAGCACACGGCCGTTTTTGACTCGGAACGAGTTGGCAAAAATTGTGAGCCTTCAGGGGTGAGGAAGATTGTCGGGGGCGGCTGAAGCCGACCGAGCGCGGGTGGCATCAGAGCCGCTCCACACAGATTGAGACGGTGCGGTAGAATGGGTATGGAAAAGGCGCATAAGGAGGTGTTTATGAAATGGATTGTGGGTAGTTTTTCGCACGAGACGAATACGTTTTCAACGGTCCCGACGGATCTGGATGCGTTCCAGGCGCAAACGTACCATGTGGGCGCGGAGATTGCGGATCGGTCTGCAGGCACGAAGACCCCGATTGGAGGGTTTATCGATGTGGCACAGGAACGCGGGGATGAACTGGTCTTCACGGTGTCTGCCCACGCGACGCCTTCGGGCTTGGTGACACAGGAAGCGTATGAAACCATTGGGGCACAATTGCTGGAAGGCATTGAGGCAAACCCCGATGCGGACGGGATCTTGCTGGCTTTGCACGGAGCCATGGTGGCAGAGGGGATTGACGATGGGGAGGGCGAGCTTTTGAGGCGGATTCGGGAGGTGGTGGGTGACGAGATGCCGGTGGTGCTGGATTTACATTCGCATATTACAGAGGAGATGGTGGGTGCGGCCGATGTGTTGATCGGGTATCAGAAGTACCCGCATACCGATACGTACGAACGGGGTGTGGAAGCCGCGCGGTTGATTGAACAGATTGTGAAGGGAGACGTCCGCCCGGTATCTGCGTTACAGAAGCCGAGGATGATTCCGCCTTGTGGGACGTGCCATACCCAGGGCGGACTATACAAAGAACTCTGGGAAGAGGCTTTGCGGGCAGATCGACCGGGGGAGATTTTGACCACGTCTTTGTTTGCAGGATTTCCCTATGCAGATATTCCGCCCATGGGGTTTGCGGTGCTGGTATATGCCCGTGGAGATGAGGGGATTGCAAAGGCGGAGGCAGATCGATTGGCAACGATGGCCTGGGATCGGAGAGAAGCATTTTTGTATACGCCAACGTCGGTGTCCGATGCGGTGTCTCAGGCTCTTGCCGTGGATGGCGGGCCTGTGGTGATTGCCGATATTTCAGACAATCCGGGCGGTGGGGGATCGAATGACGGCGTGGAGATTTTGCGGGAATTGCTGCATCAGGGGGTTCGGGATGCGGCTGTGGCAACGATCTACGATCCGGAGGTCGTAACGCAGGCAGTTGAAGCCGGTGTTGGGGCTTCGATTCGGAGCCCCCTGGGCGCAAAGACCGATGTATTACACGGCGCGTCGATTGAGATCGAAGGCCGGGTGCGGTTGTTGTTCGACGGAGACTTTCAATACAAAGGTCCGATGACACAGGGTGCCTGGGGAAGTATTGGGACCAGTGCGGTGGTGGACGTACAGGGAGTTCGGGTAATTGTGTGCAGCAAAAGGTTGCAGAGCAGAGACCCGGAGGTTTTTCGGGCCGCCGGAATCGAACCGCTTGCCCAGAAGATTCTGGTGGTCAAGTCGGCCGTGCATTTTCGGGCGGCGTTTGAACCGCTTGCGGCAGAAGTGATTGTGGCGGATGCACCCGGGTTGACGTCGCTGGACATGTCTCTATTTGACTTCAAACGGATCACGCGGCCGATGTTTCCGCTTGATAAGGATGTAGTCTAGCGTCGGCAAGGACTTTGGTATTCCTACAAATGTAAGATTGTCTCCACAGGAGCAGGTGATCATGAAGATTTTGATTGTAGACGATAGCTCGGTATTGGCGAAAACGCTGGCTGAGGCGGCCGAATTGTTCGGGTGCGAGCAGATCGATACGGTGGATTCGGGGGAAAATGCCATCGGGGAGGCCATTATGGCAGACTATGATCTGATTACGCTGGATGTGCGGATGGAAGGGATCAGCGGGATGGATGCCCTGTCGGTTCTACGAGGGGTGAGGCCCCGGGCGATCCTTGCGCTGATTACGGCCTATGTGGAAGATCTGGATGAGGAAGTTCTTCAAGCGGCTGATGTTGTGATCCAAAAGCCTTTCAAGATAGAAATCTTCAGAGACGTTTTAGGTGCAACAAGGCGTATTGTGGAGCGTCGTCGGACATTGCGAAGTTTGGGGGTTGGGGGGCTTTAGGCGGGATTGGAAATGTGGGAAGCCAGCGCCCTGCAAGGCGCGGTCACAGAGAGGGGTTCTGACAAAGGGAGTGAACCGAAGTTTATGAGACAAGGTCTATTTGGTCAGGGGCGAACATTCTGTTCGCCTTTTTTTTTGCAGAAGTGCCAACTGCTCGTTCAGTTTTTGGATCACGTGTTCGAGGTCGTCTTCGACCAGGAGGAGGCGCACGAATCGGTCAGACATTGGACGCTTTAGGTTGGTAAGCGATGTCGAGATCAACGATATTTATGCCAAGGATATAGTGTTTGTTCACATATTGTTTCAAGTAGTCCATTTTT
>JAPUJS010000018.1 GCA_027296045.1 bacterium
TTTGCGTGGCGGGTACCAAGACCGCCGCAGCCGATCAGGGCGGCTTTGAGAGGTTGGTTGGCCATTACGAGGTGCTCCTGAGTGGTGGATGTATGATGTTGTGATCTGTTTTGTGTGGACAAGTATTTCTTGGTTCTCAGGGTGGTTTTGGGGTGCGGTTCTGCGGCCCTCTGCGCAGGGCGGGGTGTGCGGAGCGGTTCTGCGGCCCTCTGCGATCCGGCATATAGGAGATGTTATAATAGAACCGGTTGCGACCCGTTTTTCGCTGATGCTTCGGCGGCAAAACAGGCCATGTGGGTGTTGACGGCCACGGAAAGGCTATCGTGGGATTCGGTGTCTGTTTGGATGCAGGTTACGAGGTGGTCGATCATTTCCTGAAAGGGATGGTGTGAGACGGCACCGCTATCCGGGAGAATGGTGGGGAAAGTGGCCAGGTCGTTTTGGCCGGGGAGTTCTTTGGTGTAGAAGCGGTTGTTGCGAATGATGCCCTCATCTCCGAAGACTTCCAGGTTGAAGACATAGGGCATGAAGAATTCGGTGGAGGCGGATATTTTGCCGGCTGTGCCGTTGGCAAATTGAACCGTTGCAACAGTTGTAGCGCAATAGTCGGGATCGGGATGGTTGGAATTGGCGGGTGAGATGCCGGAGACGTGGACGATGGGGTCGTTGTTGAGGACGTAGCGGGCGGCGTCCATGGCATGGCAGCCGCCGTGGACCAGGGCCCCGGCGTTAATGGGGTTCCAGCGGGGGCGGGAGAAATGTTCGGGATGGGCGTTGGTGGGTCCATGCCAATAGTCGGCATGGATGAGCAAAGGGGTGCCCAACCAGCCTTTTTCAAGGGTGTGTTTGATGGATTGGACCATCGGGTTCCAGCGCAGGACAAAGGAAACGACGGTTTTGACGCCGGCCTTCCGGACGGCTGCATCCATGGCTTTGAGTTCGTCCTGGGTGACGGCGACCGGTTTTTCGATGAGCAGATGTTTGCCGGCTTCGGCCGCAGCGATGGTTTCGGAGGCGTGGCGGTCCGGCGGGGTACAGATGGAGACGATGGCTACGTCGGGGTGATCGAGCAGGCGATCGTAATCGTCAAAACAGTCGCAGGTGAGGCCGCACGATGCGGCTTTTTTTTGTGCCCCTTCCAGGGTGCGGCTGCCCATGGCGACGACCCGGGTGTGCGGGTTGTTCTGGTAGGCGTTGATGTGTTCTGTCGAGACGTTTCCAGCGCCCTGGATGGCGACACCGAGCATGGGGGACCTCGTGAGGATTGGAAAAAGGATGCACTATTCGATTTGAAACCCCGCATTTTCGAGCAAGGTCATCAGGTTATTCCGAGCACGCACGATACGGTCGTCGAGTTCTTCGGGTGAAATCTGTCCGCCCGTGCCGTCTACGCGTTCGATCACAACCGCACCCTGGAAGCCTGTGTTTTGGGCGGTGGTGAAGATGCGGGTCCAGTCGATGTCGCCTTCTCCGGGAATGGGGAAATGGCGTTCGGCTCTGGGGCCAGTGTGGTCTTTGGCGACGATTTCATCGGTTTGATCGGCGATGGCGGGAAAATCATCTTCGGGGGAAATGCCTTCGTAAAAGTGGACGTTGCCGGGATCGTAACACGCTTTCACAGAGGGCCGGTCGATTTCGGGCAAGAGTCGGGCGAGGTGTGCGGCTGTGGCGGTATTGCCGGTGTGGGGTTTGAGGGCCAGGACAATGCCTTGCTCTTGCGCATAGGATCCGGCAACCTGGAGGTCTTTGACAAAGGCTTCGTGTGCCTTCCGGAAGGTGTCCGGGTCGAGGGGTTCGTCGGGAAATCGTTTGTATCCACCGGCGCCGGCTGTCTGGATGGTTTTGGCACCAAGGGCTTTGGCCACGTCGATGCGGCGCTTAAGGTCTTCTGCGCGATTGGATACGGAAATGGGCCCCCGACCGATCACAACGGGAGTGAGATGATATTGGGTACAGAGTTCCTGTGCTTGACCCACCAGAGAACCTTCAGGATCAAGACCCAGTGGATCTTCCCCCTGATGGGGCCAGCCCAGCCCGACGTATTGATACCCGGCGCGGGCGACGCCTTCGAGGCCGCGTTCGAGGGGAAACCGGGCATAGGGGAGGGTCAGGCAGACAAGGTGGGCAGTCGTCATGGTTTTTGATGTCCACATTTTGGGGTTATAATGAACCGGGTGTCAAATTATGGGGTGAATAGACGGGGTGCAATGAAAAAGCGATGAGGGTGGGGTGCTTTTTCTTGCGTCTATCCCTGGAGAAGGATATCATGCTTATAGATACAACCTTTTGATTATTTGGGTGGGAGGACTTGGCCGATGTTTAAAAAGATTCGAGACGGGTTTGCCCTGCTGGTGTCCCATCTGGGGTTGTTTGCAGCGATTGTGTTGACGATTCGCCTGCCCGGAAATGCGGTGGCCAACTATCTGGATGAGTATGTGTTTGATCCGAAAGGTATGGAGGCCTTACAGGTCAATGCGGGGATTGAATGGGTTTTTGGCCCGCTCTACGTTGGGGCGGTGGTGTATGCCGCTTCCAGGTTGTTGCAGCAGGAGGAGGTGCGTTATGGCGAAGCAATGGGGGTGGGATTTCGAAACTGGTTTTTTCTCTGGCTGGCCTGGCTGGGGGCGGGTCTTCTGATTGGCGTGGGTTTGTTGTTGCTGGTGGTGCCCGGGATTGTTTTGGCGGTGCGATATGCGCTTATTGATTCGGTGGTTATTCTGAACGGACCGGGTCCACCGGTGGCGTGGAAGCGGTCGAATGCGTTGACCAAGGGCAGCCGGTGGCCGATTCTGGGTGCGAGTGTGGTGTTTTTAATGGGTTTTGGGTTGCTGTGGTGGTTGATGGAAGCGCTTGTCGAAGAGCTGGTTCTGGCAGGTGTGATCGGTCTGATGGGGAAAGTGGTGATGCATACGGTCTGGGATTGTATGCTGGATGTGTTATTGTCGGGAGTTGCGATTGTGATGCTTTTGTTTTATCTGGAAGCACAACAGAAAGGGACGAGTGAATGAGCCTTCGATTTGGATTTGTGGGTTTTCGACATGGGCATATTTATAGTTTGTTTCGGAAAATACAGGAGACCGATGGGGTAACGGTTGTCGCCGCCTGTGAGGAGGATGCGCCATCGCGTGAAGAAGCGATCGGCAAAGGGGTGGAGATGACGCACGATCGGGCAACGGATTTGATTGAAAACGCAGCGTGTGAAGTGATTGCGATCGGGGATTATTTTGCCCGGCGGGGCAGTCTGGCGGTTTTGGCATTGCGGGCGGGCAAGCATGTGATTGTGGACAAACCTTTGTGTACGGATCTGGATGAACTGGAGGAGATCGAGCGACTTTCTGGAGCGCGGGGGTTGAAAGTGGGATGTATGCTTACGATGCGCAGTTCGGGTCCGATGAACGGACTCCGGAATTTGATTGGCAAAGGCGCAATCGGCGAGGTGCATGCGATCTCGTTTGGGGGGCAGCATCCGTTGAATCTGGAATCGCGGGCGGATTGGTATTTTGAACCGGGCAAACATGGCGGGACGATCACGGACATTGGAATCCATGCGGTGGATATGATTCCCTGGATGACGGGGTTGGAATTTTCGGTGATCAATGCCGCCCGGTGCTGGAATGCGTTTGCGCCGGAATTTCCGCACTTTAAGGATGGGGGACAGATGATGCTGACGATGAACAACGGGTGTGGGGTTTTGGGCGATGTGTCCTATTTTATGCCAAACAAGGGTGGCTATTCTTCGCCATTTTACTGGCGGACGACGGTGTTCGGTCGAGAGGGGATTCTGGAAACATCGACCGGAGCGAAGGCGATTACGGTGGCGCAAGATGGTATTGTGGAGGAACGCCCGTTTCCTGAGGTGAAAACCGGAGGATATTTTGAAGGGTTTTTGAAGGATGTTCGGGGCGAGGCGGAGGGGGAAGATCTGGATACGGCGCAGGTGATCAAGGTCTCACGGACGGTGTTGGAAATTCAGAAGGCGGCGGATGAAGGAGCACGTGAGGTCCGCTTATCATAAAGGAGGTGGGATGGCTTATCGATTGGATGAGACACCGGGGCAGCCGGGCGAATGGGGGTTCCGACCGGCCGAGGGCAGCACAACGGAGGAGACGCCGCCGGGGTTTGTCTGGCGGCCTCAGGAAGGGGCCGTGCATTACGATTTGCAATGCACACGGGAGGCGGGGTTTTCGAGGGTAGATTATGAAGGAACGGGATTGACCTATATGGTTCATCGGCCGTCCAAAGTGTTTGAGCCGGGCGAATGGTTCTGGCGGTTTCGGGCACACCGCAAAGACGGGCAGGTTTCGGAATGGAGCCAGCCGAGGGGATTTGTGATTGATGCACAGGCCAGGGCATTGGCCCTGCCGGAACGGGAGGAATTGATCGGGCGGATTCCAAAGGGGCACCCGCGTTTGTTTGTGAGGCCCGAAAATCTGGAGGATCTGCGGAAACGG
>JAPUJS010000180.1 GCA_027296045.1 bacterium
TGGGGACGTAAGGCTGTACATCCTGTTAGGAGGAAGGCAAAAAGGATCCAGTAGCACACAGGATGGCGATGTGTTGGGGGAGTTTGCACGAAGTTTGACCTGGTGCCGATCTTACCGGGGAGAAAGACGGGTTTGGGCTTCGACGATAAAGGGGGTTTCGTAACCCTGTTTTTTAACCGTCTCTAAAAATGATTCCGCTTCTTTTCGGGTTTTGAAATTGCCGATCCGAACCTTGAAATAGGGGGGTTCAAAATCGACAAAGATGTCGTTGATGCCCAGGCGTTGTCGGGCCCGGGCCTGGGCCTGATCTGCTGATTGGCGGCTGGGAGCCGCAAGAATTTGAATGCGAAACACCGACGCAACCCGCTGGGGTTTTCGGGTTGGCGTAATTTCGATGGAGGTGCGAACCACATAGGCTTCCTGGTAGCCATTTTGTTTGGCTGCTGTGCGAAGCCGCTCGGCCCGTTCGGGTGTTTTGCTGTTGCCCACCTGGATTTTATACAGGTGGGTATCCTGGTCATAAAGGGTGTAGGCCAGGGCCTGCAACTGGCCCTGGACACGGGCCCGGAGCGATTCTGCCCGATTCCGGTCGAGCACGGCGGCGATCTGGACCCGATACCCTTGCACTTGTTGAACATCTGATGCAGGAGAGGGGGCCGGGACCGTTTCCAGGAGAATACCCTGGGCCGACCGGGCGGTCGGTTTTAGGAGGAAGTCGTCGTCGTTGAGGGTGTGCGGATTGAACTCCTCCCGGATGGCTGCCGAAGCCGATACTGGAACGGTTATTTCCGGGCGAGAACCTGCACATCCCAACAGGGCGGCGAGCATCCACCCGACAAGGACGTGCCGTGCGCTGTTCATGAACCTAAATATAGGTTGTTAAATGGGCAAAAGACAAGTATTGTTGGGGCTATATCTTAAGTCCAAAGCAATTCTTTGTCAACCGTTTTCACCCATCCTTCTGAAAAACCGTGGGTTAGGAGCAAAAAAATGAATTGGGTGTAAAACGATAAGATAAAATAAAACAATAGGTTACGAAATACCATCGGAAAACATTAAATATGTTAAAAATCAATGAGTTATAAAAAAGAACGTTCCGGGTTCACCGGCGTTCTTGCTGGGTGCAGGAAAACTCGGAACTCGGAACGGAGTTGGGGTGGAAGGGGTGGATTATGCAAACCAGGCCTGAAAGATTTCTCCGTAGGGATTTCTGGCAATGCCTTTTTCGGTAATGATCGCAGTGACCAGCGTGTTGGGTGTGACGTCAAAGGCAGGGTTGTAAACGGGTACTCCTTCGGGGGTTGTCTGTTTGCCCAGACCACAGGTAATTTCTTCAGGTGCCCGTTCTTCAATGGGGATTTGATCGCCGCTTGCAAGGTCCATATCGAGGGTGGATAGGGGGGCAGCTACATAGAAAGGCACTTGATGTTCTCGGGCCAGGATGGCCAGGCCGTAGGTCCCGATTTTGTTGGCCACGTCCCCATTTGCAGCAATCCTGTCGGCACCCACAATAACGCTGTCTACATTTTTGGACCGCAAGACCGTTCCGGCCATATTGTCACAAATTACAGTGACATCCACACCGCTTTGCTGAAGTTCCCAGGCGGTGAGCCTCGAACCTTGAAGGAGAGGCCGGGTTTCGTCGGCGAAGACGGCGACTTGCTTGCCCTGTTCCACGGCGGCGTAGACCACCGCCAGCGCAGTCCCATAATCGACCGTGGCCAGGCTGCCTGCATTGCAGTGGGTGAGCACGGTGGTTTCTTGCGAAAGAAGCGCTGCACCGTTTTTCCCAATTTCTCGACAAACCTTTTTGTCTTCCTCAAAGATACGGTGGGCTTCTTTCAGAAGATGGTTCCGAATTTCTTCCGGCGATTGTCCTTTTGTCTGGTCGAGGATTGCCGTTTGGCGGTTGAGGGCCCAGAAGAGATTGACTGCCGTGGGGCGGGTTTTGGACAGTTGGTCGATTCCGTTGCGCACGTGGGCGTCAAAGTCTGTTTTGGAGAGGGCTTCCTGAGCGGCAATAACGACACCGTAGGCGGCTGCAACCCCAATAGCAGGAGCACCTCTGACCCGAAGGCTTTGGATGGCTTCTGCGGTGGTTTCTACATCTTTGCAGTCGATGTGGACCAGTTCTTCCGGCAATCGGGTCTGATCGATCATGCGCAAGCAGTCATTTTCCCAGTTCAAAGTGGCAACAGGCATACGGACTCCAAAAAAAATTCGGGTTTCCAGTTTCGGGTTCCGAGTGTTTATGCAAATAACCCGACACCCGGAATCAAGGGTTGCTTTCGACCAGTGTACTTTCGTCTTCAATTTGTTGAATCGGCGCATCTCCCCATAAGCGTTCGAGGCGGTAGAAGGTGCGTGTATCGGGCAAAAAGATGTGGATGACGACATCGACATAGTCGATTAAGATCCATTTTCGGGACTCATAGCCTTCAACTTGCCAGGGGCGAATGTCTTCGGCTTTGAGGCCTTCTACTACGGCGTTGGCCAGGGCTTTGACGTGTACACCCGATGTGCCGGTGCAGATGAGAAAATAATCGACAAAATCGGCAATCCCTCGCAGGTCAATCAAAACCACGTCTTCGGCTTTTGTGGACTGCAGGTGTTCGATGCTGCGGTCCAGCAGGTCTCGAACGGAATCGGCCAAAACAGACACTCCTGTGATAAACAAAAATTTGCAAGGCCGGCTTTAACGGGAGGATAGGAGGCTTAATCGTCGATAATCTTTGCCGACAATGACGGTGACTTCCTCGACGCGAAATGGGTCGGGCATGATCTGCTGAATTGGATGGTTGACGCCCAGAAGTTCGGCAACCCGACGGGCAAATTCGGGTTTGCCCATCCGGTCGATGACCAGGGTTTCAGGATAACTATAGGTGCCGGCA
>JAPUJS010000181.1 GCA_027296045.1 bacterium
TGAGAAGCCCCCCTTCCGTCGGGCTATGGATCTCTTTCACGGAAAGAATAATACCCACTTCAGATCAAAGTGTCGTGATAGAACTATTTTCCCTTTGTAGGGAAAATGCCTCTATTTTAATAAACATTTAATAAATATAAATTTACATAAGAACCAATGCGAATATTTTGCACTACTCTGTGCATATATGACGCCATTTTGTGTTTAAATCGGTATAATAGCAGGAAATATATCGTCCGATCAGGTACACCCCGTCGGCGTCGGCAACCCCGCAATCTTACACGCCCCATCTGCCGGTCCTGCCGGAAACAGATCGTAAATCGTATCAATATCTTTCTGCGTTTCCTTACACAATCGGCGGATCAACGGCGCAATCTCAAACTTCAACCAGTAATTCCGAATGTGGTTAATCACCACCCAGTGATCCTCTGTCAACTCCTCAATCCCATCCTGCAGCGCCAGATCCCCGGCCACCGCCTCGTCCCACTTCTCCGGCTCCTGGATAAACCCGTCCTCATCCGCCTCAATCTCTTTGCCGCCCAGCATCACAATCTCAAACGCCACAACACCCTCGCTTAATTCCGATTTCCGTGTCGCTGTACAATATCCTGTAGCCCTTCGATCACCGTATCAATCTGTGCCTCTGTATTAAACGGACCTAGTGAAATCCGAACCGTCCCCTTCGTCTCTTTGGTCCCCAACTGTTCATGCACCCGGGGCGCACACTGCAATCCCGTTCGGGTGGCCACATTGAACTTTACATCCAGCAAGGTGCCCACATTGTTGGCCGTCATCCCGGCCACATTCAGGGACAACACCGGGAGATGATGCTCCAGACGGTCTGCACAATACAGAATCACGCCATCCACCTCTTTTAACCCGGCCACCAGCTTGGTCAACAACGTCGTCTCACGCTCGTAAATGGTCTCCGGTCCTTCTTTTGCAATCCAGCGCTGCCCTTCTAACAAACCCGCAATCCCCAACAAATTGAGGGTCCCGCACTCCAAACGCCAGGGGTATTCCTCCAGGTGATCCGGATACTCCGACCGCACACCCGTCCCGCCATACCGCAGGGGCTCAACCGTCACCCCTTCCCGCACATACATCCCACCAATTCCCGGCGGCCCCATCAGAGACTTATGTCCGGTAAAACAAATCACATCGGCCTTCATAGCCTCCATATCAATCGGAAACATCCCTGCCGTTTGCGCCACATCCACCACAAAAGCCACCCCGCTTGCCCTGCAAATATGTCCGATCTCCGCCACCGGCTGGATCGTCCCCAGCACATTGGACCCATGCGTCATCACCACCAGCCTGGTATTCGGCTGAATCGCCTGCGCCACATCGTCCGGATCCACAAATCCGGTGCTATCAAACGGCAAGTACGTCGCCTCGATTTGTCCTGTCTGTTCCAGGTGATACACCGGTCGCAGCACCGAATTATGGTCCAAACACGTGGTGATCACATGGTCGCCTTCCTGCACCAGCCCCTGAATCGCAATATTGAGCGAATCGGATGCATTTTGTGTAAACACCAGGCGATCGGAATCTCCTGTTGCGCCAAAAAATGCAGCCAGCGTCTTCCGCGCTTCCGTCACCATTGCCTCGGCTTCCAGCGCCAGATCCGTACCGCTGCGCCCCGGATTTACGCCATATGTCTGATAAAAATCCAGGGCATTTTGCAACACTTCTGGCGGCTTGGGAAACGCCGTGGCCGCATTGTCCATATAAATCAACTCATCCAACGCAATACCTCATCAGCTTTTCTTCCCCAAACGAAGCCATTTTAACACCGCCTCCAGGGCTGTGGGATGGGCGGATCTGCGGCCCTCTGCGAGGGAGGGGTTATGGAGTGGGTGTCTGCGACCCTCTGCGATCCTGCTCCAGCACAATCGCATTGTTCACCAACTCATGTACCCCCGTAATCGTCACATCTATCTTGTGATACCGCGCAAGCTCTTTCAACTGGGTCCGACACTGAAGGCACGAAGTCGACACGACCTTTGCTCGGGTCTCCCGCATCTGCTCCACCTTCTTCTTCCCGGAAATATGCATTCGAAATTCCCGCACCGACCGAAGCGCCGACAATCCGCCGCCGCCCCCACAGCACCACTGTGTATAGCCCCCGTCGGGCATCTCGATAAAATCAGCACAGGCCGCCTTCAAAATCTCCCGGGGCTCGTGTATAATCCCACACCCGGCCGCAAACTGGCAGGAATCGTGATAGGTCACCGAATCGGGATTCCGGCTCGGATCCAGTTGAATCTTCCCATCCCGAATCAACTGTGCTGTATACTCAAACACACTCGTGATTTCAAACGGCAGCTCGCCCCACCACCGGCCTTCGCTGGCCATAAACTTCATCACCCGATAGGCGTGCCCGCATTCGCCCATCACCATGAGCTTACAGCCCAGTTTCTCGGTCTCATCGATATAATGCTTGTTCTCCCACTTCATCGAGAAGTTATTGCCCGTCGTAAACCCAAAATTCGATCCATCAAACGCCCTGGAACTCATCGTCCAGTTCACACCTGCCGCATAAAACACCTTCGCCATCCCCATCAGATTTTCGGCATATACCAGAACATCTCCTGAGGGTGGCAAAAAAAACACCTCGGCACAATCCTGATCCACTGGAATGGGAATCTCCAACCCCGTCTCTTCCTGTAACTCTTCCTCCAAAAACTGAATCGAATCCAGCATCGCCTCCGAAGACGCCCCTTCCAGATTTCCCTTCACCATCGAGTTCTCGGTCCCCTTTGCCAGCGCAGGAGGTGTCAACCCCATCAAATCGACCAGCGACCGTCCCACCCTGGAAATCACCGAATGATCGATCCCCACCGGACAAAACGACGCACACCGCCGGCAGGTGAGACACTCGTACATCCGCTCGGCAAACAATTCGGGATCGTCCTCTTCAAAATCCTGAGTTGGAATCAGAGCGCTCCAGAATCGCCCCCAGCGCGTGGCATACTTTTTATATAAACGTATCACCTGCTTCGAACGTTCCACCGGATGCATTCGCTTGTCCGGCTGGCCATAATATACCGGACATTCTTGAGCGCATACGCCACATTTGGTACAGGTATCCATATACAACCGCAGTGCCGACGGCTCGTCCTGGATCTCTCTCACAAACGGATCTGCCTCAGAAATTCGATGCATATACGAAGCGACCAACCCCTTCGGAATATATTTCTTTTTTTGATAATCGGATGTTTCCTGTTCAATTGCCATGGGCTTCCCTGGGATCTTCAAACGCCCCGGCAAACGTATCCGAAGACCCTAAAAACTGCCGACTCAAAAAAATGCCGCCAAAATGCAGCAAATGACTGAACGGCATGACCACCAGCAACAGGTTGAGAAAAAAGAAATGCCAGACAAAAATCGGTTCCATGCCTATCCGTTCGCCCGAAAAGGCCACCAACCCCATCAGATAGGTCCGGACCTGATCCAACGGTACGGTTCGATCGTGATAAATAGCCAGATAGGCGGACCCGACCACCACCAGAACCAGGAACTCTGCCAGATAGTCCCGAAAGGCCATAATCTCTCGCACCCGTTTCACCACCACCCGGCGGAGGAGTAAATAGATCCCCGAGATCAAGACCATCAGGCATCCCCATTTCGAGACCTGGTCCAAGGCGGGCTCCCATGCCTGCACCACCCAGAAAAGTCGAACATGGGCCACTATGACCAGTCCCAGGGCAACATGATATACCCAGGAGCCAACCCAGAGCGCCTTATCTCGCTTAAACAATCCGGAAAAAAACAAAAACCCCTTGACCGTTCGGATGAACTCCGTACCCCGGCTTCGGGGTCTTGCAGGAAAAAGACCAATCGTCGGCCGATATTGTCGGCTCCAGATTTGAAACACCGATCTTGCACCTGGCAACAGCTTCACGGCCGGATTGTAAAACCGCACCCAAACCCAAAATCGAAACCCGATCATCCCCACATAAAACGGCACGGTGAGATAAGGCAGTGTATATAAAACAAAAGATCCGAATGCATCCATATTAAGTTCCGGATTCCGAGTTCCGGGCTCCAGGCTCACCGATCCAGAACTCGAAACGTTATTCTAACACCAATTGCGCCACGGCATCTTCATCCAATTCCACACCCAACCCTGGCGTTTCATCCAGCGTCACATGCCCATTTTCCAGTGCCAGCGGTTTTTTCAGCAACACATTTCCAAACGGCCCATCTGCAAATCCGCTCGGACTTTCGGAAATAAAACAATTGGGAGTCGCCGCCGCCACGTGAAGCCCGGCCATCAAATGGACCGCCGTACTGGTGCTGACATGCGATGCCCAGGAAACCCCGAACACATCGGCCAATTGCGCAATTCGCAACGTCTCCGAAATCCCACCGGCCCGACACACATCCGGCAACAAGAGATCGCATTCTTTGTGGATCAATCGATCCCGCACCCTGTAGCGATTACAATCCGTCTCTCCCACCGCAATCCGAATCGGCGTCGAACGGGTCAATTCCCGATATCCATCGTGATCCTCTGGCAACAGCGCATCTTCAAACCATTCCACATTCCCGAGTTTTTCCAAAAATTGTACAAATCGCAGGGCATCCGAAAGATCAAACCCGCCGTGTGCATCCACCAGCAGGCGTCCCCGATCCCTCACCGTCTCGGACATGGCAGCGACCAGGTCCATCTGCGCTTCAAGGGTTCCCCGGCCACACGATGTTTTGACCACAGAAAAGCCCTCATCAAGCACTTGAACGACCCCTGCACGACGTTCGTCCACCGTCTGCCCCGGTGTTCCGGAAGAATACACCGGAATCCGCAACCGATACGCACCCCCCAACAGCCGCCAGATGGGTTCGCCATAGTGCTTGCCCAACACATCCCACAACGCAATATCCACCCCGGCAATCGCCTCCAGTGTGAACCCCTGTGTGTGGGATCGCAGCCGCATGGTCGAAAACATCCGTTCCCACAACACCTCAATCGACCGGGGATCTTCTCCGATCAGCACCGGCGTCAACAAATCCTCCACAATCGTCTTCACCACCCGTGGCGCGACCGGCGCGTGGGCTTCGCCAACCCCTTCCACATCCGTATCGGTTTGTACACGCACCAGGACGGTCGACCGATCTGCCGGATACACACACAAATGCCGGATATCCGTCCGTCCGGCAAACTGCCTCGGGCCTTCGGACGCGACTTGCGGAAACTTTAAACCTGCCGTATCTTCATAGCGCTCGGCCCCCTGCAATCGGGCCGTTGACAGGATTTGACATGCCACAGATGTAATTTTCATGTTGGACTGAAAATAGGTCTAAAGCGCTTACAAAACAAGCCTTTTGTCAGAAATCGGCATCAAAAGAGGAGGCTCCCAATGGACCCCACAGCACTGGACAATCTCCTGACAGACGAAGAACGGCAACATTTTGACGACCAGGGATTCTTGATTGTTCGAAATGTCCTGGACGAGGATCATATAGCCCTGCTCACTAAAAAAATAGATCATATCTGGAAAGAACAGGGTCAGGACAACGGCAAAAACTTGTTTTTACCCAATTTTGTCGGGCGAGATCAGAGCTTTATCGACCTTCTGGATCATCCCAAAGTCTTCCCCAAAATCTGGGGCATCCTGGGCTGGAATATCTACCTCTACCATTCTCACCTGGGCATCACTCCCCAGGAAAAGCCCGAAGACGAGCCCATGAAGGTGCCACTGGGCTTCCATCAAGACAGCGGCCGGGTCAATCGAGACATTGAAATCACGCCCCGCCCCCGCATCTCTCTCAAAGTCGCCTTCTGGCTCAGCGACGTCTCCGAACCCGGTCGGGGCAATTTCCACATCATCCCCGGCAGCCACCTTCAAAACACCATTGTCAAGCCCGAAGACCGCAATCCCGACGGCGCCATCCCCGTTTGCGCCAACGCCGGAGACGCCGTCTTCTTCGACCGCCGCCTCTGGCACGCCAGAAGCCCCAACCACTCGCCCATCACGCGCAAAGGCCTCTTCTACGGTTACGGCTATCGCTGGATCCGCACCAAAGACGACATGACCATTCGCCCCGACCTGTTTGAAGCCTGCGACCCGATCCGCAAACAGATTTTAGGTTACGGCACCAATTGTAACGGCTTCTTCTCGCCCAAAGACGAAGATGTACCGCTCAAGACCTGGCTGGAAGAACACCTGGAGGAAGTACCAGCATAATCGCCGGGAGACTGCATCCCAAGAAAGGCCCCGGAGATGTCTCTCCGGGGCCTTTCTTTCCTTGGTCAGGTTGCCGGGGGTCAGGTTACGGCGTCCACCGCATCACTTCGCTCAACGGCTTTCGCCTTGGCGTGAGGATTTCATTTGGATAGCCTATATAGAAAAACCCGAGGATATACTCATTGTCCTGATCCACACCCAGAAGTTCATACGTCCCGGCCTCCAGCGTAATCGGCCCCGTGCTCCACTGCATACCAACCCCCTCGTCCCAGGCTGCAAGCTGAACATTTTGCATCGCACAACACGCCGATGCATAATCCTCCCGATTTCGCACCTCATCCCCATCCTGCCGACAGGCCACCGCCACAATGGTTGGTTTGG
The DNA here is from genome assembly GCA_027296045.1 of bacterium. Classification (GTDB taxonomy): domain Bacteria; phylum Latescibacterota; class UBA2968; order UBA2968; family UBA2968; genus JAPUJS01. The sequence goes on from JAPUJS010000181.1 coordinate 6,573, forward strand.
ACGTAAATTTGATATACCCCGCCTCCTTTAACTTCTGTCTGGCTTCCTCATCCGCCCTCTCGGACGCTTTCCCCATTTGAATCTCACTATAACGCTGGGCAAGTGTCTCTTTGGTCTCTTCCCCCAGCACAATAAAGCGCCAGGGCTCCGTCAAATGGTGATTGGGCGCCCAGCACCCGGCCTCAAACACGCGCTCCAGCACTTCTTTTGGAACGGGTCCGGGTTTGAACTTAAAAATGGTGCGTCTTGAGTGAATGGCTTCAATCACATCCATGGGATGCCTCCGGTTAAAATAGTGAAATGTCTAAATCAGCTTAAATATATCCCTCTTCCATCGCCTGTCAAATTAAAAAGCCCCGAAGAAATCTCCTCGGGGCTGCTTTACGTCAATTTTAACCTGTGCTATTCACGTTCAACTCCATACAGTTTGTGAACCACATCGATCAACGCCCGAATATATCCCAGCGCATACGCTCGCCCTCGGTGTCCCCAACGCGTATCCTCCACCATCCGGGGCACATGATCTGTAATGACAAAGCCTGTGAACCCAACCTCGTGCAGCGTCTTCACCACTTCAAACGTATCCACATTTCCTTCATCGATAAAGCACTCGTTGAAACGCGGCACTTTCCCCTGCACATCTCGAAAGTGGACATAAATAATCTTATCCTGCTCCCCAAAAAACCGCACCGCATCCAGCACCCCTTCGTGACCCATCTCCGACCAGCAGCCCATACAAAAATCCAGCCCGTGATTCGGACTGTCAAACTTTTCCATCCCCCGCTTGAACCCTTCAAAATTCCGAAAGATCCGTGCCACGCCACCCAGCGTTTCCACAGGCGGATCGTCCGGATGCAATGCCAGCCTGACGCCGGCTTCATCGGCCACCGGCAAAATGCGTTCCATATAATAATCATAATTCGCCAGCATTTCCTCTTCCGTAAATTCTCGCTCGTGTGTAAAAGGAGCGTCTTTGTGCTGTTCCAGATCAAACCGGGTCGCTTTTGCCCCACCTCGCATTTCGGCCAGCGGTTCCGAGCGCCACACCTTATTCGGCATCCAGTGATAGCCCAGAATTGGAATTCCCGCCTTGCCCATATTCCGAATTGTGGCACTCATATGTTCGATCTGCTCATCCCGACCGGGTAACCCCAGCATTGCCTTCTCATAGAACGGGACCGGCACATTTTCAAGCGCCATCAATCTCAGATCATATCCCTCTGCCTTTTCCACCAGCCCCTTCAAGTCTTCGTATTCCCACCGGTGCTCGCCGGGCAGTCTGGGCGTATTCATCAAAAAATCATCGGCCCCCAGCTGCTTGATAAAAGCCAACATCTCATCCGTTAATTCTTGAAATTGCCCCAGTCCGACCCGCATTTTCAACGCCATAACATCGCCCCTTAAGATGAATTCTCGCCCCTTAACTTTGCCACAGCATCCACAATGACCTGAATCGCGACATCAATCTCCGATTCATTCACACCCCGTCCTGTTGAAAATCGCAACGTCCCCATCCCCCATTCCTCGGACACGTCCATCGCCTGCAGGACCGACGAAAGCGCCACCTCGCCCGCATGGCAAGCTGCGCCCGCCGATGCTGCCACCCAATTCTGAATGGCCTCCAACAGCGCATTGGCCTCCACGCCCTTAAAACTGATGCTCAATGTATTGGGCAATCGCAGATCCGGATGGCCATTCACTCGAACATCGGCAATCCGTGCCTCCAACCCTCGCTGCAGCCGATCCCGTGTCGTCTGTAAATGCTTCATATGCCCTTCCAGGTCCCACCGGATGACCTCACACGCTTTGCCCAACCCCACAATCTCCAGCACATTTTCCGTTCCGGCACGTCGCCCACCTTCGTGTCCCGCTCCGTGCATGAATTTCTCCAGTTTCACCCCATCCCGAACATAGAGCACGCCAATCCCTTTGGGCGCATAAACCTTATGTCCGGCCACCGACAATAGATCCACCCCCAGCGCCTCTACATCCACCGGAATCTTGCCAACAGATTGAGCCGCATCCGTATGTACAGTAATATTTCGTTCCCGCCCCAGAGCCGCAATCTCCACGACCGGTTGGATCGTCCCCACTTCGTTATTGGCATGCATCACCGTAATCAAGATCGTGTGCTCTGTAATCGCCTCTTTCACGACATTCACATCAACCCGTCCCCACTCATCCACAGGCAAATAAGTCACCTCAAACCCCTGCCGTTCCAGATATTCACATACCTCAATCACCGCCGGATGCTCCACCTGCGATGTGATGATGTGGTTCCCGTGCGCTTGCTTTGCAAATGCGATCCCTTTGATGGCCATATTATTCGATTCAGTCCCCCCGCCCGTAAACACCACTTCGTCGGCGGTACAGTTCAACAACCGGGCAATTTGTTCGCGGGCAATCGCGATGGCCTCTCGTGTTTTCCTGCCATAGGCATGTGAACTGGACGGATTCCCAAAATGCGATTCCAGATAGGGCCGCATGGCCGCCACGACTTCCGGGTCGTGCGGGGTGGTTGCATTATAATCCAGATAAATAGGGTCAACCATGGATACGCTCCTTAAAATCTACGAGTCAATAAATGCCCTTCTCCCAAAGAAGTCAAGTGCAAGCGAATCATGAACCGGGCAAAAAAAAGCCCGGGTAAAATGCCGACAACCCTTCGCCCACCTGGGCAATCGCCCCCCGCTTTAAATCACGCCTGTTTCCAAAACACTACATCTGTTGCAAGTGCAATACAATTGCTTCACCCCTCGTTTGAATCCACCTACAATCTGTCTACACAATCCTTAGAGCGACAATTCCAACTGCTCTTGAATGGCTATTTGGCCCCCCCTTGACACTTTTATAAGAATTGGCTATCCTTTCAATAAGTCATAGCTCGCTCGGTGGTGAGCGCCTGCTTGATCTCTTCTTTTTCCCCATTCAGGTCAGGCAGTCAGCCTTGCTCAATCTCCCTGGGTTTTTGGCTCTATTTGCCACAACACCGAGCGAGCTATCTCTATCTGAACCCCTCCGGTCCCCCGCTGGAGGGGTTCTTTTTTTGCAACACCAATCCCCATCAAAAAAGTCACTCACCGAATATCTGGTGAGTGACTTTTTCATTTTCAAAAAACTAAATTTATAAAATACAATTACTTATATAAATTTCCAAATTCCTGAAAAAATATGTTGACAAGGACCTCCTATTTACTCTATATTTCAACTAACTCTAAAAAATAGAGTTCTCTATAAAATCACATAATCAACAACCAAATCAACACAGCATCCTTTCCAACTTCCCAAGGAGGTTCACGATGGACACCACCCGCAAACTCGAAGAAGACGTTGCCTTTGTGCGCCAGGCTGTTGAAAGTCGCGATCAAAAACAATACACATCCATCGCCATTGCCGTCGTCTGGGCCGTCATCATCGCGGTAGGCTTCACCCTTAACGATTTTAAAAATCAAGCCTCTGGCACCTTCTGGCTCATCGCCCCAATGGTCGGTTTCTTCCTCAGCCTGTGGCTTGGTAAAAAAGGACAACAGGACTGTGGGGTAGAAAATCGATCCGACATGCGAAAGCATACCATGCACTGGGGCAGTCTGTTTGTGATCTCTGCCGTGGTTATGTCCATTGCATTTACCCACAAATTTGAAGGCTGGGTAATCGGTCAGCTCTTTACGCTGCTCAGCGGTGTCGCACTTTTCTTTGGCGGCCTGCACCTGGACCGTCGCTTCCTTCTGCCAGGTGCCGTGCTCATTATCGGTGCTGCCGCCCTCGATTATCTCGCTCCCTACCCCTGGACCACCGTCGGCCTGGTCACCTCGGCCAGCCTGATCATCAGCGCCATCTGGATGAGGCCCGCCTATGAAAAAGCCACCGACTGAAGAAACAAGCCCATCCACGGAAACCACCTCTCAGGGATTGTCCCAACTCGACAAACTCCTAGAACACCGTTCCCGGCTCGGCGCCTGCGTCCTCCTGTCCGACACCGACGCGATGACCTTTTCCAGCCTCAAGCAGCTTTTAAAGGAATCCGAC
>JAPUJS010000182.1 GCA_027296045.1 bacterium
TCGAGGCGGACGAAGCAGATTTGCCGGAGGGGTTTGAGAAAGACGGGAGGCGGCACGTCCATGGATTTGCGTTTGACAAGGCCCTGGAACGGCTGGCGTTGCATCCGGCAACGTGGCCGTTTATCAAGGAGGTGACCAACAACCGACCGCGTTTGGGAAGCGGCACGTTGCAGGTGAATATTCCGGGAGAGTTTGCCGAGGCACAGCGGTTGCACTGTGCGCGGGACGACTACGGGTGGGATGCGATTCGATATGAGGTTCGGGACGGACGCATTTTCTGCGATCACGTGGTTGCGTTTCCGTATTTGACGGACGTGGAACCGGGCGACGGTGGACTGCTTGTGGTGCCGGGATCGCACAAGAGCATGTTTGAACGCCCGAGACACCTGTTTCAAAATGGGATGATTGAGGACGGGGACAATTTGCCCGAAGGAGTGGTGAACATCTGCCCGAAGGCGGGGGATTTTGTGATTATGAATGAGCTGGTTACCCACGGGGTGCTGCCGTGGAGGTCCCCGAATCGGATTCGGATGATTCTTGTGTTGCGCTATCATCCGCAGTATAAGGGCGGTGGAGATTTGCCCGAGACGATTCAGAATCGGTTGTCGCCCGAGACCTTGGAATTGACGGCCAAGGCGGGGTATCAGGATGTGAAAGAGATTGTGAATGAGGATGTGGTGACGTTGACGCTTTAACCTTAGAAGGAGATGTGTGATGCCATTCGGGAACGGGGTGATATTCTTCGCCTTTTATGCTGACTGACAAAGAGGATGTGAAGGTCAAATCTGTTAGGCGTCAAATAAACGTCGAGATCTCTGGCAGGGTTTTTTTAGAGATGTTGGGGATCACGGCGTTTATTTCAGGATACCCAACAACCAGGATCAGATTTGGGCTTTGATCTCGGGGTTGCTAATGGCCACAAAGTGCCAGGGTTGTTTGTTGGCACCACTGGGGGCTGTGCCGGCGGTTTCAAGGCAGGTTTCGATAAGTTGGCGAGGCACCGGACGATTGGAAAAGTGGCGGACGCTGCGGCGGTTTTTCATGAGGGCGTGGAAATCGGTTGCCCGTTGCTGCATCTGGGGTTCGGGGTATTCAGTGAATCTTAGTGGGATAAACCGGGCATCTGGCATGGGCACTCCGTGTATATGCAAAAAAATACCGGAACAGATCGACACCTGTTCCGGTATTTTCGATGGGTTGACCTTAACCCAGCAAATCAACTTTGCCGCCGACGCCATTGACGCGGGCTGTGTTGACCTGTTGGAAGGTCTTGGTAAGCAAACTTCTGACTACAATCGTGGCACCCTGCGCAGCGCCCCGGGCATTGTCGCCAGGGGGCAGCGGGCCTTGAGGTGAGGCAGAGTTTTGAAGCAATTTCCGCGGACTTAGATCGATGTTATTGACCCTAAGCATCACTTGCCTCCGAGACTTGAGGTGGATGGATCCCGTCCATGGTGCTCGGAGTGTCTTTCCTTGACACTAAAATGATAACGAATTTGGAGGTGAATTTCAAGAGAATTTTAATATAAATCTTTATTATTTATGTGCAATTCAGGATTGACAAGTATTTCAAAATATAATACTCTTATAAGTAATACTCTTACTTTCCGTTTTAAGGAGGTTCAGGATGCGTGTGACAAGTAAAGGACAGGTGACGATTCCAAAAAAGGTGCGTGAAAAATTGGGGATTGTACCCCATACCGAAGTTGAATTTGTTGAAGAAAGTGGTCGTGTTTATCTGGTTAAGTCCAAATCTCAAGACAATCCCTTCGAGAGCCTGTTAGGGGCTGGCAGTGTCAAGATGACAACAGATGAAATTATGGCTTTGACTCGGGGCGAGAAATGAAGGGGATTTTGGTCGATTCAAATGTTATCCTGGATATTTTTACCGAGGATACCATTTGGATGGACTGGTCAAAAAATATGCTCGGCCTGTATCATGCCACCCATACACTTCTGATTAATTCGATCATCTATTCGGAAGTTTCCATCCGATTTGAAAGCATTGAAGAATTGGAAGGTGTGCTTCAAATCGGTGGTTTTCAGATGCGTCAAATTCCCAAAGAAGCCCTTTTCTTAGCAGGCAAAGCTTTTTTGGCGTATCGCAAACGCGGGGGAACACGACGTTCGCCTTTGCCCGATTTTTTTATTGGCGCACACGCTGCGATTGAGAAGCTGCCTTTGTTAACCCGGGATGCGAGTCGTTATCGAACAGATTTTCCGACGTTGAAACTGATTTCGTCGGAGGGTGATGAATCGACAGAAGTGCAACATTGAAATTTGGGTTATCGGATGTTGGGACACAGGTGTCCGAAAATGGACAGTAGGAAGGTTCTTCCAATGACCATCGTGCGGGCCTCTTGTTTGAGTTGAAGAGATCGGTTATCTTGAAAGGGATCTGAAAAACAAGGGCCTTTTAAGGGAGGTTTCATGGCGGTTCGACGATGGATGCTGGTGTTCTGGATGTTGAGTTTAGGAGGGGTTGGGGCAGAGGAGGTTGAACGCAGGACGATTCTGTTTCTGGGCGATAGTCTGACGGCGGGATATGGTCTGGATAAAGACCGGGCGTTTCCGGCGCTGGTGCAGGCAAAAATTGATTCTTTAGGATGGGCATTTCAAGTGGTGAATGCGGGATTGAGCGGTGAGACGTCGGCGGGTGGGTTACGGCGGATTGACTGGTTGCTGCGCCGGCGGGTGGATGTGCTGATTCTGGAACTGGGTGGGAATGACGGATTGCGGGGGATTTCGGTGTCGGCGATGCAGGAGAATTTGCAGGGGATGATGGATCGGGTGTGGAAGAAATATCCGGATGTGCGGATTATTCTTGCGGGGATGGAAGCACCGCCGAATATGGGGGAGGCGTATACGTCGGCATTTCGGATGGTATTTTCGGAACTAAGAAAAAAGAATAAGATTTTGCTGATTCCATTTTTGCTGGAAGGCGTGGGTGGGATTCCGGAATTGAATCTGGCGGATCGGATTCATCCGAATGTGGAAGGGCATCGGGTTGTGGCGGAGAATGTGTGGGAGGTGTTGAAGCCGGTGTTGGAGGAGTAGCTGGATCGCAGAGGAGGATCGCAGAGGGCCGCAGAACCGCACCGCCCAGCGCCCCAATGCAGGAGCACGAAGGGCAGAAGCACGAAAGGCCACGGAACCCCTCACTTCACACCACGGGGAGGAGAGGAAGGGTTTCGTGGCCCTTCTTGGTGTTGGTGTCGGTAGAAGGGGAGGTGGTTTCGTGCTGGTGTAGGGATGGGTGGTGGGTGGCTTCGTGATCCGGCCCTTACCCCTCTGTGCGCAGGATTTCCAGTGGGGGGCGGTTGGCGATGCCCCGGCTGTTGAGCATGCCGATGAAGGCTGTGAGCAGGGTGACGAAGAAGAAGACGGCGGCCAGTTCGAGGGAGGGAACGGCGAAGGCGATGTCGAAGACGAAGGTGGAGAGGGCCCAACCGCCGCCGATGGAGAGAAGGAGGCCGGTGAAGGCGGCCAGGGCGCCTAAAAAGAGGTATTCGAGCACGAGGATTTGGGTGATTTGTTTTCTGGAAGCGCCCAGGGTTCGCAGGAGGACGCCTTCCTGGATGCGTTGATAGCGGCTGGTGATGACGGCGGAGGCGAGGACGATCAGGCCGGTGATGATGGAAAAGAGGGCCATAAAGCGGATGACGAAGGCGACCTGGGAGAGCACATCGTCTACGGTTTGGAGGATGAGCCCCAGGTCGACGACCGAGACATTGGGATATTTCTGTACGAGGGCGCGCTGGAGATTGGCGGACTGGGTGGGAGATGTGAAGTGCGTGGTGAAGACGTGGAACTGGGGGGCGGGTTCCAGGACGCCGGGGGGGAAGACCACGAAAAAATTGGGCTGGACGCGTTGCCAGTCGACGCTTCTGAGGCTTCGAATGGTGGTGGTCATGGGAATGCCCTGGACATCGAAGGTGAGGGTGTCGCCGAGGGTGACGGATAAGGATCGGGCGACGCCTTCTTCGAGGGAGATGGGCACGGGTTCGGAGCCGTCCCAGGTTTGGTGGGTCCATTCCCCGGCGATCAGGCGTTCGGAGTCGTGCATGTCTGCGCGGTAGGTGGTTCGGTATTCGCGATAGAGGGCCCACCGCGAGGCATTGTTGATCTGATGATAGGTATCCAGGTCCAGGTTTTGGACCGATGCAAGGCGCATGGTGACGACCGGGACCCGGTGGATGATGGGCAGATTGTAGGACTGGATGAGGTCGGCAACCCCGTCGACCTGGTCGCTTTGAATATCGAACATGACCATGTTGGGTCGGTCGCTGGAACCGGCCAAAGAGACCTGGTGGAGCAGGGAGTGCTGGGAAAGGTAGAGGGTGGCGATGAGGAAGGTGCCCAGGCCAAGGGCGAGCATCAGGGTGGAGGTCTGGTTGTTGGGCCGATAGAGATTGGCGAGTCCCTGGCGCCAGACGTATTGCCAGGAGGTGGGGAAGTTGCGTTTGACGGTGGTCATGATCAGGCGGGCGGTGCCGGCCAGGAAGAGGAAGGCGACGATAAAACCGGCCGTGATGCCCAATCCCAGGATCAAATTTCCGCTCTGGAAGACGGCCAGGGCGCTAACGAGCAGCACGATGATGACGACCACTCCGACCTGGTATTCGTCGATGACCTTGGCGTCGTTTTCGAAGGAGGCACGCAGGGTTCTCAAGGGAGAGATGCGTCGGATGGGCAGGAGTGGAAGCAGGGCGAACAGCAGGGTGAGGGATAGCCCGATGATGATCCCTTCGGAGATTGCCTGATAGGAGATGGATGTGGACAATTCAACGGGCAGGAGCTGGGCCAGAACCAGCGGGAGCAGATGCTGAATCAGGAGGCCAAGCAGGGCACCGAGTATGGAGCCGAGGATGCCCATGGCCAGAGTCTGGAGGGTGTAAATGGTGAATGCCTGCCCGGACCGGACGCCCAGGCAACGCAGTATGGCGACGGTGCTGAATTTCTGGCGGATGTAGACGTGGACGGCGCTGGAGACGCCGATGCAGCCTAATAGCAGGGCGGTGAAGGCGACGAGGTTGAGGAATTTGTAGAGGTTGCCCAGGGTGCGGTCCATGCTGCGTTGGCGGCGGGCAACGGTTTCGAATCGAACCCGATTGGGGCCCTGGTAGGGACGGATCTGGTCGATGGCCCGACTGAGGTCAACCTGATCTTCGAACTTGAAATAGGCATAATAGGAGGCCAGGCTACCGATTTGGATGAGGCCGGTGGTTTCAAGCGTTGAAAGAGGAATGAAGACCCGGGGGGCAATGGTCATGACGGCCAGGGCTTCGCCAGGTATTTTTTTGACCCTTCCGGCAATGCGAAAGGTCTGGGTGCCCAGACGAACCGAGTCGCCGACCTTTGCATCAAACTGGAGCATGAGGCTGTTATCCAGGAGGGCCTCTCCGTTGGCCTGGTATTGGACCGCTGCCTTCGGGGGGTCGGTCACCATGTCGCCATAATAGGGGAAGTCGCCTTTCAGGGCACGGACCTGGATGAGGCGGGTGCTGTTGTTTTTGGGGAAGTAGACCATAGATGCGAAGCGGATTTCGCGGGACTGGATGTCGCTCAGATCGTCGATGAGGGTTTGGACGTCGGGATCGAAGGCACGTCGGCTTCGGATGACCAGATCGGCACCCAGGAGGGTTTTGGCCTGCTCTTGGACGGCGGCTTCCAGGTTATCGCCCAGGGAACGCACGGCAACCAGGCTGGCTACGCCCAGGAGAATGCAGCTCAGGAAGAGAAGGAGGCGGCCGCGGTAGGTGCGGGAATCCCGCCAGGCCATTTTCCAAATCCAGGGGTCGAGAAAGGGGAAGCGGTTATTTTGATAGGTGATTGTGCGGTCCATAGATGTGTGTCGGTTATCTGGTAGGTTGGTCCGAAAAAACTTCGCCTCCCCGGAGCCGGATGATGCGGTCGGTTCGTCCAGCCAGGTCCAAATCGTGGCTGACCAGGACGAGGGTGGTATTGGCTTCCCGATTGAGGTCGAAGAGCAGATCGACAATGGTATCGGAAGTATCGGCATCCAGGTTGCCGGTGGGTTCGTCGGCAAAGAGGATGCGGGGGCGGTTGATGAAGGCGCGGGCGATGGAGACGCGCTGTTGTTCGCCGCCCGAAAGCTGGGTGGGATAGTGGTCGAGGCGATCTCCGAGGCCCACACGTTCGAGGAGGTCGGTCGCTTTTTCGGCGGTGGCGGTTTCGCCGCGGAGTTCGAGGGGGACCAGGACGTTTTCGAGGGCGGTTAGTGTGGAGATGAGCTGGAAATTTTGAAAGACAAAGCCGACGTATTCGTTTCGCACG
>JAPUJS010000183.1 GCA_027296045.1 bacterium
GACCTGGTCACCCGGGTCCCAGAAATCAAAGGTGGACGCCAAAAAATCCCCACCGGACCAGGCTGGGGTACCGAAGTCAACGAAGAAGCCGTCAAAGCACACCTCTGGAAAGACCAAAGCGCCAACTGGTAATCCCTCTCAACCTCGCCCTACCCAAATCCCCCTGTCCCTCCTTCCCGCCCTGGAAGGAGGGACAGGGGGGCTGGGGTCAAACGGAGCCCAACTATGAACATTATACTCATTCTCATCGACACCCTGCGCTATGACTACGTTGGCGCCAACGACAACGACTGGATCGAAACCCCCAACCTGGACCGCCTGGCCGCCCAATCCTGGTGCTTCGACCGCGCCTTCAGCGCCAGCTTTCCCACCATCCCCTATCGCACCGACGTCATGACCGGCCGATACGGCAGCCCCTTCCACGTCTGGAAACCGCTCCCATTCGACGCCCGCACCCTGCCCTGGACCCTTGCCGAAGCCGGTTATGCCACCCAGCTGATTCACGACACGCCACACCTGGTTAACGGCGGACACGCTTTCGATTATCCCTTTCACACCTGGACCTTCATCCGGGGTGCCGAAGTGGACCGATCCTGGATAAACGACGAAGCCAAATGGCCCAACAACTGGTGCAAAGATCCCCTTTTCGACTTGTTGGGGGACGAGGCGGATCAAACCCGCCACAACTTCACCTATGCCCGCACCAACCGGGGCCGTCACAACCTGGACGATTGGAACTGTGCCGGACTCTTCAACACGGCTGCACAATTTCTCAAAGACAACACCCGTCGAGACAATTTCTTCCTCTGGATCGACTGCTTCGATCCCCACGAACCCTGGGATGTACCGCCCGAGTTTATGCTCAAATACGACAAAACCCCCGGCTACGACGGGCGCCTGGATCCACGCGCTTTCCAACAAGCACGCAGCAACCCTGACCTGCCCGATGCCGCCAAAGCCCGCATTAAAGCCAGCTATGCCGCCAAAGTCACCTGGATGGACCACTGCTTCGGCCGCTTCCTCGAAGCGCTCGATTCAACCGGGTTGAGCAAAAACACCGCCGTCATCCTGGCCGGCGATCACGGCACAAATGTGGGAGAACGTGGGAAATTCGGCAAAGGCGCTCCCGTTCACGAACAAGAGATCCACATCCCTTTGTTCATCAAAACGCCTGAAGGCGACACCGGTCGGACCTCAAACATCGTACAACCGCAGGACTATTTCCCAACCATTCTGAACCTGGCTGGTGTGCCCATTCCCGAAGACCTGGACGGCTACGATGTATTATCCTGCGCTCAAAAAGGCGAAGACGGCCCCCGCAAACTCGCGTTGGCCGGAACCGCCCGGGGCTGGTCTGCCCAGCGTGGTTTCTTCACCGTCTTCGACCAGGATGCAACCCTCGAATGGCACCCCAATCCAGAAGATTGTACGCTCACCCCCTACGGCTCGCTCGAAAACATCGCTGCCAATCACCCCGACCGGGTCAAGCAACTGCACGTAGACGGCATTGCCGAACTGGCACGCCGGGGCGCTGATCCGCGCCTCATAGACTGGCTCAAAAATGGCGCTGAAGGAGCCATCCCCGAAGATTGTCCCCTGTTCGACGGCTGGCCCGGCCCCCCTGGATTTAGAACGTATTTTGCCAGGGCCTACGACGGCGCGTAATACATGTTAAGGAGATAGAATGACCGAACTCGAAATCGCCATCCATGAGATCAATGCAGCCGACGTTCACCTAAAGGGGTAACCCATGGAAGCCAAATCTCTCATTGCCCACGAAGGACCCCGTTTCGCTTTCGAAGACGTCCTTCTTCCCGACCCGGGTCCCGATCAGATCGCCGTTCGCACCACCTATACGGGCGTCAGCATTGGAACCGAATTTTCCGCCATCACCAAAAAACTGGATTATGGCCCCTATCCTCTTTGCACCGGCTACCAGGCCGTGGGTGTAGTTGATTATGTAGGAAAAAACGTCACCGATTTCAAAATCAACGACCGCGTCTATTATCGTTCCAACCCCGATATCAAGCTGGCATCCAATGGCTGGAAAGTCTCCGCCCGATCCGGCACACACACCTCTGCCGCCGTGCTCGATACAAAGGGGAATCGTGCATTTATCGCCCCCCTGCCCGAAGGCGTAAATGAAGAAGCAGCCAGCATGTTCGTGATGCCCGCCGTGGGCCTCAATGGCGTCGACATGGCCAATCCCCGAATGGGCGATGTGGTTGCTGTTTATGGCTGTGGCCTCGTAGGCCTGGGGGTCCTGGCCGCCTGTAGCCACCGTGGTTGCGAAGTCATTGCAATCGACCTGGAAGACGACCGCCTCGATATTGCCAAAAAACTCGGCGCAGATCACCTCGTCAATACCACTCGCCAGGATGCCCTGGAGGAAGTCCACAAAATCGCCTCCGAAGGTGCCGACGTAGTCTTCGAAAGCACCGGCATCCCAAACTGCATTGACCCCGCCATCCAGCTCTGTCGAACACACGGCATCTTCGTGCTGCAAGGCAATTACGGACGTCACCCGATTTCCTACAACTTCCTGGCACCACACGGCAAACGACTCACCATGTTCTATCCGTGCAACGATGGCCTGGAACCCTGCCGCAAAGCCGTGCTCAAAAACATGACCATGGGCGTCCTCCCCTGGCACCACGTCATCACCCACCGCGTCGCCTCCCACGATGCCCCGGACCTCTACACCGGCATCTTAAAAGGCGAAGCCAAAAACGTGATCGGAGCAGTGATTCAGTGGGGGTAGTGGCCGGAGCGCAGAACCCTTCACGTCCTCCACCCCCACAAAAGGAGGGCCGCAGATCCTCTCCTCTCCACCCAAAGTGGCAGTGCGGAAGGGATGGGTTCGGCGACCCTCTGCGGGGGCCGGGTGAGTGGGGCAGTCTGCGGCCCTCTGCGATCCCCCAAGGAGCCTGACCTATGAATGTCCTCATCACCGGAACCAGCGGCCTCATCGGCCGCGCCCTGGCAGAATCTCTATCTGCAGCACACACTGTCACCTGCCTCTCTCGAAATCCCACCGAAGTGGATGGGGTCACCACCATTCAGGCCGACTTCACATCTGCCGAAGCCCTCAAACGCCTGGACGATCGGCCCATCGACACCCTTGTCCACCTGGCTGCAGTAACCGGCAGAGGCCCCGAGTCCGAATGCCTGCGCGTCAATGTGCAGGGCACATACACGCTGCTGCGCTACCTCATAGATCGCGGATGTGAAAAATTCGCCCTGGCCAGTTCCATCGCTGCCGTCGGGTTCCAATCTCCCCTGTTCCGTCCCCTCAAACTCCCGATTCCCGACGAACATCCTTGCCTGGACCGACACGGATACGGTGTCTCCAAATACCTGATGGAGGAAGTGACCCGCTACCTGCAGCGTCAAAACGAAAACCTGGATATCATCAACATCCGCCTGGCGAGCATCCAACCCGATGACCAGCACCGTCCTCCCGTCCGCATCGGTCCCCTTCCCGAACAATGGACCCTGGGCAGACTGGCCGTCATGAGTCTCAACGACGCCGTCACCTGTTTTACCCTGGCAGCCCAATCGCCCCACAAACCCGGAGTGCGCATAATGAATGCCGTCGGTGCCCAGGCCAATGCGGCCGACCCGATCCCCGATATCATGCGCAACTGGTTCGGCGCCGATGCTGAAAGCCTCGATTTTTCACACTACGAACGCCCGGGTCACGAACGGGATCCGGTCTATGACATCACCCGCATTCGAGAAGAACTGGGTTTTGAACCCCGGTGGCAACGAATGGAAGAGGAGGAAAAATGAGTCAACCAATCGGCGTAGGCATTGTCGGATATGGAAAAGTCGCTTCTGGAACCCACCAACGCTGGGTCACCCAACGAGAGGATGTGAACCTGGCAGCCGTGTGTGAATGGATCGACGCCACTTTTGAATCGGCCAAAACGGGGACTTTGATTTCCCTCTAACTGCCATTCCAAAGGACAAAAGGGCTGTCGCGCAAACCAGCACGACAGCCCTTTTTGTGTCCCGATGACAGAAACCCTATGGCTGCCCCCTTTACAATATGCATCCACAGGGACAACGGCCCATAACTCCCCGCGAATAATTAACCTGCCGTTGTCGCCTGCAGTACCATAATCTGAGGCTCAGACGGAAGCGTCTCGGGCGTCAGCTCAACCTCCGGCTCCTCCACCCATACCACCTGATCATTTGCATAGGGACGCACGAAATCCTTCGCATCCAGTTCAATCGGATAGTTACACCCCGGAAGCTTGTAGTGCATCGGAATGGTGATTTTCGGCTTCAAAATCTCAAGCGCCCGATACAAATCATCCAGCTCAATCGTGGGAGGTCCGCTGGTCGGCTCCATCATCACAGCCAGATCAAACGGCATCTCCCCGATATCCACAACACCTCCCAGCCGCACAATCCGCTCTGGGATGGCCACATATTCGGCAAATCCGCCGTCGTCGCCGTGCCCTAGTCCATGTTCATCCACACACAGATTGTGCTTGCCCAAACTGCAATAAAAACACTCTGCGCACGCCGCAATCGGATAAACCGCCACCCGCTGACCAATCTCCAATCCCGTCACTATAGCCCCAATCGTAGCAACCGTACCCGCCACCTTGCCCGTTCCCCCCGCCGAAACCGATGCCCCCCATCCACAATAAACCCACCCGATTCAATCGCCCCGATCCCAATGCCTGAAGTACCACCCCGCCCAACCAGACGCCCCAATTCCAGAACCGGTTTTTCCAATTCATACAACCGACAGACCGCCTGGGCCGCCCCAACCAGCGTTTGTGTTGCGCTGCCAAGCCCCACATGGGCTAAGGGCCGTTCCTGAATCGCCACAGACGCGCCGGGCAAATCATAGGCATTGCACACGGCATGCACTGCATGCTCTAATCGATCCCCAATCTCCTCATCCTCCTCGCAGACAACCTGAACACCATCCGATCGTTTTGCTTCAATCTGCGTATAAGGCACGTCCAGCGCCAACCCGATTCCCCCGTCGATACGCCCAATCTCGCCGTTCATATCGATCAGCCCGAAATGGAGCCGACCAGGTGTCTGGATGACAATGCGCTTCATAAACCATCGCCCTCCCAAAGGTTCAAACGGTTTCCGGCAAAGACACATTTTCTATCGTCTTTAGGCCATTTATGAATCTTCTATGCATAACGGACAGTCTTGAGTTTGTCAAGGCGTATTCAAACATAGAAAAATCCCGCCCATAAGCATGCATAAAAACGAGCCGATCCAAATCAAATTGGATCGGCTCCCATAAACCCCCGATGGACAATTTCTCTAGAACGAACCGCCC